>JAJDAM010000313.1 GCA_029261905.1 Deltaproteobacteria bacterium | reverse complement strand
CATACAGGTCGGGCAGAAAACGATCTCGGGGCTCTCGGCGCCCCAACAGCACGCGCGTGTCTCGTCCGCTGCCCCGTGTGATCACCAGGCTCGACGCATCCCTCGGGCGTCCGTGTCGAAGTGCTGCAGGTGCTTCTTTTTTCCGCGGGGGCGTGCCCATTCGACGATCGTATATGATCCTCGTCTCGATCGCGTGAACGACGCGGTCGATCGTGATTCCGATTCTGACGGAGGGGCCATGATCGATTCGATTTCCATGCATCGCCGACGATTTCTCGAGGGCGCGCTGGCGCTGTCGGGAGCGTTGTTGTTTCCGGCCAGGCGATCGCTCGCGGCCGCGTCGGCCGGATTGTCGCCGCAGGCGACGGACGCGATTGCGAACAGTCCGCTGATCTATCTCAGCCCGATTCGCAGCGACGGTCAGGAAAGCGCATGCCAGGCGGAGGTGTGGTTCGGCAGTGACGGAGAAGAACTGTTCGTCGTGACGGCCGAAGACGGTTGGAAATCGCAGTCGATCAAGAAGGGGCTCGACAAAGCGCGCATCTGGGTCGGGGATTTCGGTCCCTGGAAGCGCTCGGAAGATCGATACAAGTCGGCACCCAACTTCCTCGCGAATGCTGCGTTCGTTGCGAAAGACGATGCTGCGACGATTTCGCGTGTGCTGGCAATCATGGGGAAGAAATATCCGAAGGAGTGGGGGAAGTGGGGCCCCCGATTCGACAAGGGGTTGGCCGATGGCAGCCGGGTGATGCTCCGGTATCGGCCGGCTACAGCGTAGTCAGCCGGCCGGAAAATTGGCCTGAAGCGCTGCACGAAACGCGGGTCGTGCGGAAGTGCGCTCGAGATAGGGTTCCAGCCCGATCGGGATGTCCACGTTGATGAACTTCGCCCAGCTGAGGCACGAGTTCAGCAGGATATCCGCGCCGGTGAATTGATCGCCGACGAGGAATTCACGTCCATCGGCCATGTGTTGTTCCGCAACACCTGCGTATTTGGCGAAGTACTCGGTGGCAGCGCGAATCGCATTGGGTGCTTCGCCGTACAGGTTCGCGAGGTCGCCGTGGCGACGGATGACATAGAGGCTGTGTGCGTCCAGTTCCATCAGCACGAAAAAACACCACTCGAAATAGGCGGCCCGCTCACGCGAGCCGATCGGCGGAATCAGGCCGAGCTTTTCGCCATAGGTCTCGGCCAGGTAGGTCACGATGGCTCCGCTCTCGACGAGGGTCCAATCTCCATCTTGGAGCGTCGGAATCTTCTCGCGCGGGTTGATCGCCCGGTAGGCGTCGGACTGGGTCTCGCCGGTTCGCGACCCGATCGGGCGGCTCTCGTAGGCCAACCCCAGTTCGTGGAGTGCCCAGTACACGCGAAGCGTCCGCGAAGTCCCGACGCCCCACACGATGAGTCGTTCGTTGCGCGGGTCGAGTGCCATCCGAACCACTCTATCTCAGCGTGCCTCGACGCACTCGAAAGGGCGGCTGCACTGGGGACGCCGGTCGGAGTAGACAGTCCTCGATCCGAAGCGTCGCTGGATTGCTTCTGGGCCTCGTCGCTCGTCGTGAATCGATCCCCACGGGAACTGCGGCATGGCCTCGAATGCACCGATTCGCCTCACGTTTTCGGTCTCGACGGCGAGAATGGGAAGTGAGTGTTCCCATTGGGTTTTGTGCAGAACGATCCGAGACCTGTCGCGTCCTCGACTCCCTCGACAAGAACGTGCAATCGACAAACCGTGGCCCGACACTCCTATCTACCGTCCCAGTCCGGTATCGTTGCAGGGTCGCTTGCGAACGAGAGCGCGGGGTGAGGAGAGATGGAAATGGAAGTTGGAGCCGATATTGACAATCAATGCACGAAGTGTGGTGTGACGACACACGTCGTTGTTGCTATGCCCGAAGGGAAGCTCGCGAAGGTCGAATGCAAGCAGTGCGGAAGCGTGCACCGGTTTCGAGACCCGAACAAGAAGAAGAAGACGCCGGTCAAAAAGAAAGCCGCTACACGAAAGCGTGCACCCGCCGTCCCGCCCGGTCCTCTCGTCGAACCCAACATGAATTGGCCCGTGAAGCCGTACGAAGTCAGCGATACTTATCAGCCCGGTGAGCGGATCGAGCACAAAGTCTTTGGAGCGGGTGTCATCGAGCAGGTGATGGGCCCCCTCAAGGTCCGCGTGTTCTTCGAGGACGGTCAGAAGATCCTGATCCAGGGCAAGGTGCTCTAGGCGGGTTCGTACGCTGTCGTGTGAAATCTTCGTTTCGCGCTGCTGTCGGCCGCGCGCCTGGGTGTCCCCGTTGATTTGGACGAACTGGTCCGGAAGACTCGAAGCATCGCCGCTCGAAGTCGCCCGGCCGCGTACCGAGGGCGATGTCGCCGATATCGTTCGTCGAGCCACCGACTCGAAGATCCGCTGTGTCGGGGCCGGGCACAGCCACGCTCCGCTGGTCGTGACCGATGGAATCGTGCTCGATGTGTCGGCCCTCGATGGTGTGTTGGAAGTCGATTCGCAGCGTCGCGAAGCCATCGTCGGCGGCGGTGCTCGGATCAGCGCGCTGGGCAACCCGTTGCGCGAAGCGGGCCTCGCACTGAAGAACCAGGGTGACATCGATCGCCAGGCGATCGCCGGCGCTGTCGCCACGGGGACCCACGGAACCGGCCCGTCGCTGCAAAATCTCTCGGCGTCCGTCGCTGGAGCCCGGATCGTGTTGGCGGATGGCAGTACGATCGATTGTGATCGCGAGCGCGAACCGGATCTTTTCGAAGTGGCGCGGCTGTCGCTCGGTGCCGTCGGTGTCGTGACACGGTTGCGCCTGTCACTTCGCGATCGCTACAAGCTCGAAGAGAAGATGTGGTTCGAAGATCTCGATGCCGTGCTGGACCGAATCGATGAATTGTGTGCAGCCACCCGTCATTTCGAGTTCTTCTGGCTGCCCGGCAAGCCGCGCGCCGCGTGTAAATCGCTCGAGGAAACCGATGCAGATCCCCGCATTCCCCTCGAGGCGGAGGGGAGTCGATTGGCGTGGAGCTACGATGTGCTGGCGAACGAGCGAAACGACAAACACTCCGAGATGGAGTACTCGGTTCCGGCCGAACACGGTCCGGATTGCCTGCGCGCGCTGCGAAGCCTGATCGCAAGCGATTTCCCCGATCTCGCCTGGCCTCTCGAATTTCGCACGCTGGCCGCCGACGATGTGTGGTTGTCGAGCGCGTACCGACGACCGACCGTGACGATCTCCGTCCACCAGGGCGTCGATTTCGATGACGAGGCGCTGTTTCGGGCTTGTGAAGAGATCTTCCTCGGATACCAGGGACGTCCTCACTGGGGCAAGGTTCACTACCTCGGTGGCAAACAGCTCGCGGAGATTCACGAGCGTTGGTCCGATTGGTGGCGGGTGCGTGACCACTATGATCCGAGCCGGCGCTTCGTGAATGCATATCTCGAGGGATTGGCGGGCCCGTAGCCCGCGCGGAATCGGAACCCACATCAAACAAACCACGTGCCCGGATAGCCGCGGGCCCACGCACCAAAGAGGAATTTCCCATGGGCATG
>JAJDAM010000312.1 GCA_029261905.1 Deltaproteobacteria bacterium | reverse complement strand
ATCAGATCTTTCCCTTCTTCATCAGGATTCGACGTGCGTGGGTCGAGATGCCCTGTGGCACGTCTCGGCTGCGGACGAGCGTGCGGAGATCTTTGTCCTGCAGGTAATTCACGAACTGCATCGCGATCGGTAGGGGACACTTCGGATTGGTCGAGAGCGCGAGCTTGACTTGATAGTTCTTCGTCCAGTCGCGGCCGCGTGAGATCACGCGGAGCACTTCGTCGGTGACGTTGCGAGATTGCGCGATCGCCACGATCTCGGAATCCGTGATCTTCGGGCTCATGATGACCGACATGGCGACGAGTTTGTTGCGATCGCGCACGAGTAGACTTCGTGCCTCCTTGTTGCCGAGGCGCGCGAGTTTGATCTTCTGGAAGACCGACATATTCTGGACGAGCTGGTAGATTCCGCGGCCTTCCGGATCGCCATCAACGTCGTACTCGGCCGTATCTGATTCGGTGACGAACTGAGACACGAACTCCGCCATCGAATCGCCCAGCACGGCCCTGAGCGCGGCTTCGGCTTCGTCGTCGCTGACCGGTGCGTCGGGGTCGGGACGATCGTCCAGATCAGCGGGCACGTCGAGAAACGACAAGATTCGCTCGAGTTCGGTGCGACCCGTCAACGGATTGGACCCGAGTGCTTCGACGATGTCGGGGGCCCGAAGCATGCGTTCCTGGTTGCCCGAGACGATGTCGATGATCTTCTTGTGATGCGAGGCGGCGAGAACGGCAATCGATGCGTCGGAGGTCGCTGGGTTCAGCGCGATCTTCTCTAGTGCGCTCTCGTTCGCTTCGAGGTGTTGTACGAAGAAGGCGAGAACCGCCGGATGCGTGTCGCTGGTCAACACCGTATCGGTCACACCTTGGGGCAGATTCTCCAAGCTGTCGCGTGCGGTGGATTTGACCTCGGCATCCGGATCGTGCATGAGCGCGAACAGGACCGTCGCCAACTCGGTTGCGGGCAAGGGCAGGGCGCCCCGTGCAGCCATGAGTCGGGTTTCGCGAGGCGCGTCACGGCGCGCGTACCGCTCCGCCTGCGGCGACAGTTTGAGGCGGATCTTTTGCGGTCCATTGCCAGCCGATGAGCCCACTTTCGCGGGGGTTTCGGATGACTCTCCAGAGGAGCTGGCTGATTCGCGTTCGTTGTCCAATGACACGTTTCCCTGCATGTTTGCCGGGGCGACGTGCCCCGGCCCGAGGCCGGCCAACGACCTCCGGCCGGTTACGTCTTTTCGGCTCCCGATGCGTCGGCGACGACCTTTTCCTTCACGTGACTGGGCGCTTCAGCGTAATGGGAAAATTCCATGTGGAACTCACCCTGGCCTCCAGTGATGCTGGTGAGCTGGCTCGCGTATTCGAGCATCTCGGACATCGGGACCTGGGATTTGATGATCTGCGTCGAACCCTTGGCTTCACTCGATTGTACCCGCCCGCGGCGGCTCGACAGATCGCCCATGATGTCGCCGACGAACTGGCCCGGGATCGAAACTTCGACATCCATCACCGGCTCCAGCAGCGTTGGCTTGGCTTTCAGCACGCCTGCCCTGATTCCCGCGGATGCCGCCAACTTGAACGCCATCTCGTTCGAGTCGACGGCGTGATGCTTTCCGTCGATACAGCGAACTCTCATGTCGACGATCGGATAACCGGCCAGCGGCCCGGCTTCGCACGATTCGATTACGCCTTTTTCCACGGCCGGAATGAGCCCGCGGGGGATGGAGCCCCCCTTGATCTCGTCGACGAATTCGATTCCTTCGCCGGACTGGCGGGGTTCGAGCGTCAAATAACACACGCCGAACATACCTTTGCCGCCCGTCTGCTTCTTGAGCTTGCCTTCGACATTTTCGGCCTTGCGTGTGATGGTCTCGCGGTACGGGACTTTCGGCGTCTTGAGTTCGACTTCGACTCCAAACATGCGCTGGAGCTTTTGCACGGTGATCCGGACATGGAGCTCGCCCATGCCGGTGAGCAAGAACTCACCGGTGGACTCTTCGCGACCCAGCTGGAGGGTCGGATCCTCCTCCACAAGTCGGCCGAGCGAGGCGTAAACTTTATCCTCGTCCCCCTTCAATTTCGCGGAGATGGCGTAGGAAATGACACCCTGGGGAATCGGGATCGGCGCGATCTGCGGCGCCCCCTTCTCCGCGCACAGGACATCCCCTGTATGGGTAGATTTGAGCTTCGCCACCGCCACAATGTCACCGGGCCCTGCGGAGTCGACCTCGACGTGCTCGATGCCGCGCAGTATGTGGAGTTTACCGAGACGCTCTTTCGACTCCTGGGTCGCGTTCAAAATGGGCGTGTCCGGGTGAGCCGTTCCGCAGATCACGCGGAATACCGTGAGGGTTCCGGCATAGCGGTCGATGGCAGTCTTCAGCACGATGGCCGCGAACGCTGCATCCGGGTCGGCAGGGATCGGCTCGCCGTCGGTTGTGCTGGCCCAGGCTTCAGGGTCGGCTGCGGAGGGCAGCAGTTCGAGCACGCCGTCGAGCAGTGCTCCGCTGGAACTCGGCGAATGGGCCGCGCCGCAGTAGACCGGCAGCACGCTGTGCGATCGTGTTGCAACCACCAGGCCACGCGCGACCTCGTCGGCGGAGAGTTCTCCGTCCTCCAGGTACTTCTCGAGCAAATCGTCGTCTGATTCGGCGACCGATTCCACCAACTGTCCGCGTGCTCGTTCGGCCGCGTCTGCGAGATCGGCGGGGATCTCGGCTTCGCCTTTTTCGGTGAGTGCCTTCATCGTCAGCAGGTTGACGACACCGCTGAAGTCGTCGCCGGCTCCGATGGGCAGCGTGACGATCGCAGGGTTCGCCCCCATCTCCTTGAGCGAAGCGACCGCGGAATCGAAATTGGCGTGTTCTTTGTCCATCCCGCTCAGATAACACAGCGATGGAACGCCGAGCGACTCACAATGGCGCCACATCCGATCGGTACCGACCTTGACTCCGGCGCTGGCGGAAACCACCAGCACGGCCCCGTCTACTGCGCTGAGGGCGATGCGCCCGTTGCCCTGGAAGTTCGAATCACCGGGGGTGTCGACGAGTGTGATGTGCTTGTTCGACCAGTCGAACCCGAACACGGCCGTCGTCAGCGTCGACTGGCGTTCCTGTTCCTCGGGCAGCGAAGTCAGGTGCGCGGTTCCCTCCGTGACGCTGCCCAGTGAGGGAGTCGCGCCAGTCAGGTGAAGGATCGCCTCGCCGAGCGATGTCTTGCCGTCACCACTGTGTCCAACCAGAGCGAAGCTGTGGGTGTCGTTGACCTTTACGTCGTTCATGAGGAGGGCTCCTTTGAGGGTGATTCGACATTGGGTCGGTTCTTCTCGAAGATCATTCGCAGGCCCTCCAGCGTCAGGAAGGGCTCGACCAGCTCGATGGACTCACATTCGGATGCAACACGGCCTGCGAGTCCCCCCGTCGCCACGACGCGGGCATTCGGTCCGAG
>JAJDAM010000311.1 GCA_029261905.1 Deltaproteobacteria bacterium | reverse complement strand
CGAGTTCCGGAATCTCGGTCGACCACAGCCGAAAGGCGCGTAGCTCGCGGTATCGGCGTTGCAGACGGAATGCTCGCTTGTTGGCGAGCAGAATCGCGGCCACGGTGAACTCGGCGACGGGAATCGCGTTCGCCTGCGCGGCGGAGGAGACCCGCACACCTCGATTGAAGCAGGCGGGCGTAACGTGATTCTTGACGGTTCCCGCGGCGTGGAAGGCGGCTCGCAGTCTGGGCATCCTGTCGAGCGTAGGATCGTCGAGGACCGGGCAGCCCCATCCAGTGATGAGAATCTCGACGCGATCGAGCACGGCTGCGCGCTGGTCATCGAAGCCCGGAACGGGTTCGTCCACCAGCAGATCGCAAGTCCGCTCCAGCCGCTGCCGAAGCTCCACCGTCACGAGGTCGCGGTTGAGGGCGGGCGCATAGACGAGCAGCGCGCAGGGCTTCGTGGTCACGCCCAGGCCCGGGAGGTCGACTCGCGTACCACGAGCTGGCCTTCGAGCTCGATGCGACGCACGGGAGGGGACTCATGAGGGGGTGTGCGGTCCAACGGTTCCCGGGCCCCTGCCTCGATCAGCTCGCCCAGCAACTCGACTGCGCGCCGTCCTGCGGCACGGGTTGGAGCCCTGACGGTGGTGAGCGCGGGCGTCCACATGTGGGCGAGCGGAACGTCGTCCGAGCCGACGACACTCAGTTTCTCGGGAACTGCGATCCCCATCGCGGCGAGGCGGGCCATCAGCCCGAGCGCCATCACGTCGTTGAAGGCGATCACGCCGGTGGCACCGCTGGCAACAGTCGGCTCAGCGGCCTGTGAGCCGCCTTCGAAGCTCGGCTCGTAGGGACCGAGCACGTCAAGTTCGAGTCCCTCAGAATTCGCGAGCGCGCGGACCGTCTCCAAGCGGCGCTCAGACGACCACAAGTCCTCGGGCCCGGCCAAGAACGCCAGGTGGTGATGACGGAAGTCCTGAAGATGTCGGACGGACATCCGGACGATGGCGTCCTGGTCGATCACGACCGCCGGGACACCCTCGGCTCGACGGTTTACGAAGACCAGCGGAACCTCCGCAAGCCGCGGTCCGAGTCGCTCCGGACCGAGTCGCGGAGAGCACACGATGAGCCCGTCGACCTGACCCGCGAGAGATTCCGTGAGGTCGAGTTCCTCGGCCTCCGACTGCGCGGTGTCCGCGATCAGCAGCACCTGGTCGTGGGCTCTGGCCTCGGCCTGGGCAGAGCGGATCAGCTCCGCGAAGAAGGGATTCGAGATGTCCGGTACGAGCATGCCCAGCACGCCGCTGCGCCCTGTGCTGAGGCCGCGCGCCGCGCGATTGGGGCGGTAATCGAGCGCATCCACCGCCGAAAGTACCCGTCGTCGGGTGGTTCGCTTGACTGCGTCTCCTCGAGTGAGCGCCCGCGAGACGGTGGCCGGCGAGACGCCCGCCAGAGCAGCAACGTCGACGAGCGTCGGTCTCGAAGAGCCGTGTTTCGAGGAGCCAAGGAGAGATGTGCGTTGCTCGCGCATGCGATGATTGTATAATTACTGCAATCGCTTGCAAGATCGATCCCGAAGAATCCACCAGTATAGTGATAAGATGGATCTTTCCACTGAATCGAGGAACAAGAGGGGCATCAGTCATTGTGCAATCGCTTGCATCCGGTTCTAGCAGCCGCGGCATGCCCGCCCCGATCGAAACGACGCTACGCCGGCCCCATGACAAGCAAGCTGAACGGAGAAGCTCAATGCCGAACGCCCCCGATGCCCCGTACACCGTCCGATGTCTCTCTCCCACTGCTTCGCGACCGACCTCCCTGCGAAGCCACAGGCGCCTCCTCCGGCTCGGCGCCGGGCTGACCGCCGCGGTCCTGCTCGCCAGCGGATGCAGCGACGGATACGTGACGAAGATTGCCTCCGTCGTGCGACAGAACGAGTACCTCGCATTCGCGACCGCCGAAGCGATCCGGCCGAGCAGCGTGCTGAACGTGCTCAATCACCTCGAACGAGCACACCGCGACCCTGGCTTCGAGGTGGCGGACGGGGCCGTGCCGGCCGATGCGTGGGACGGGATCTTCGAGAAGCTCTTCCGGCTGCGCGACACGAGTGATTTCGACCTTCTCTATCTGATCAATCTGCTCTACGCGTACGGCGGTCACCCGATCGCGCCGGCCTCACTTTGGGAAGCGGCCGACCAGGCAGTGCTCGACTTCAAGTACTGGTACACCGACCCCACGCCGGACCGCGAATTCAACGGCGCGCCCGTGATCGACCAGATGTGGTACTGGAGCGAGAACCACGTCTTGCTCTTCCGCGTGAACGAGTACCTGGCCGGCCAGCGCCATCCCGACCGGACCTTCAGTGTCACCGGCATGAACGGTGCACAGCATCGCGAGCGCGCACGTGTGGCGATCCTGGAGTGGATCGACGAGCGGTCGAAGAACGGATTCAACGAGTGGCACTCGGACGTCTCCTACCAGAAGGACATCACGCCGCTGCTCAGCCTGGTCGAATGGGCCGATGACGAAGAACTCGCGACCCGGGCCGCCATGCTGCTCGACGTCCTCTTCCTCGATGTCGCCTTGCATCTGCAACGCGGCAACTTCGGCACCACTCACGGCCGGTCGTACGTCAAGGACAAGGCCTCGGCGACGACGCAGGACAACTTCAATTCGAGCAAGCTGCTGTTCGACGACACCGAACTCGGCTACTCGAGCTCGTCGGCGGCGGATGCCACGCTGCTC
>JAJDAM010000310.1 GCA_029261905.1 Deltaproteobacteria bacterium | reverse complement strand
CAGCTCTCAAAGGCTTGGCTGCACTCGCGGCTGCACTCGTAGCCGCCGTCCTCATCTGGGTAACTTACTACGTCAACAGCAATATCATTGAACCCGATCAGGACGCCTTCTTCGATTCTGGCGGCCATTCCATTCACTACAAGGTCTGGGGCACGGCGGGCAAACCCATCGTTCTGGTCCATGGCTGGGGTACCGATATCGGCGCCAATTGGGAGTGGTCGGGCTGGGTCAGTGCCCTGATTCCGCACCGCCGGGTGATTGCCCTGGATGTGCTCGGTCACGGCGCCAGCGACAAGCCCCATGTGCAGTCGGCTTACAGCTATGTGGCGCTATCCAAGGATGTGATCAACCTGATGGATCATCTGGGTATCGCCAAGGCCGACCTGCTCGGTACCTCCATGGGGGCCTTCATGGGCGAGGCCTTGCTGATTCGTCATCAGGATCGCTTTACCTCCATGATCTTGAACGGCATCGGCGACGAGGTCGCCCACGCCAAACAGGAGGCGGAGATGATCGCGGCTGCCCTACGCGAGCCAGATCCGGACGAGATCACTGATCCACTGGGGCGGGAGATACGCTTCTTTGTCGACTGGTTTGGTGACAACGACAATGAGGCCATGGCTCTGGCGGCGCTGCAGATGTGGCCGGAGAGCTTCCCGATGGCGCTAGGGGGTGCCGAGCTGGCCAACGTGAAGATTCCCGTGTTAGTCATCAATGGCGCCGACGATTACTACCATGATACTGCCGGTGTATTTGCTGACGCCATTCCGGGCGCTCAGCTGCAGGGAGTACCCGGGACAGATCACGGTACGGTCATATATGACAGGCGCTTCATCGAGGCCGGAGTGGATTTCCTGACCGCCCAGGACTGACGACTCTTTCGTCCGGTCGGAACTCGATCGCTTCAATCTGGCCGAAGGGCCGTTCGACGCGCTTCAACTCCTCCGTTGCGTCGCTCGTGACCCCTCGCGCGCTCATCGGTGCCGCAATCGGCGATACCCTGAGGCACCGTTTGTGAGCTGGGCCAGTTCTGGGTCGTGGGGTCGAAACGGAGGCAGGACTTCGGATCGCAGCTTCTGCGCGGTAGGGGGCCTCGAACTGGTAGGCCTCGATCAGGGCGGCGTAGCCCACAGGCCTGCCGGGCTCAGGAAGGCGCCGATCGTGAAAAACGGTCACGGGTATGAATTATGGTTTCTGAAGACTCTCATCATGAAAAACGATCAGATAACACACAGTTCATGAATTTTGGAAGAGGAGTCCGCTGGTGGCGCGATTCGCCGATGTCAGGCCACTGTCGACGCGGATTTATCGCTGTATTCGAACAACACCTTCACGGCGCGACTCCGACCCTGGTCGTGGCACGTCAAGAACGCGTCGCGATAGTCGGCGAGTGAGAAGCGATGGGTGATGATCGGTGAGATGTCGATCCGATGGGTGCGGATCAGTTCGAAATACCACTCGATGGCGTGCATGCGCCGGTCGTCGAAGGTCTCGATTCCGAACGCGTTCGATCCGACGAGACTGATTTCCTTGAAGTAGAGCGGCGTCCACTCGAATCGCTTTGCGGCTTCCACGCCGAGCGCCACGATCGTGCCGCGCGATCGCGTGATGCGGACTCCCACCTCGAGCGTGCCCGGTGACGTGACGGTGTCGTAGAGGGTGTGGACGCCTCCGCCTAACATCGGGAGACCTCGCCAAGGCTCGAGGAGTTCAGCGCCGGTCTCCGCGGCGATCTGGTCGATCAATGATCGATGCGGTGCATGAGCGAAAACCCGGTGTGCGCCCAGCTTCTCTGCCAGCTGCCGCTGATGGTCGAAGCGAGAGACCGCGAGCACCTTTACGGTGGGATGCAGGGCACGCAGGATCGCTATCGCCGCCAGGCCCAGCGTTCCGCAGCCGTACACCAGCGCGAGCCCGTCGGCTGGCGGTGGATGTTGGAGGATGGCGTGAAGAGACACCGCGAAGGGATCGGCGAGCACCGCGACTTCGTCTGGAATGTCATCGGGGATCGGGATGCACATCGATTCGTGGGCCGGGACCAGCGGCGCAAAGCCGCCGGTTGCGTCTCGGCTGTTGCCGGTATGAATGCCCGGCTCGAGACTGCCCCTTCGAAAATTCGAGCACTGCGCGAGATCACCCTGCTCACACCATTCGCAAAGCGCCAGCCCTCGCGGCGCACAAGACAGCCATGGGTTCAACACGACGCGCTGTCCCACGGACAGCCCGCTGACGCTCGGCCCGATCCGGTCGATCACTCCGACTACTTCGTGGCCCAGCACCTGCGGGAAACTGATCATCGCCGTCATCGGGTTGTCGATGCTGCCGTTGAGGAAGACCTGTTTGTAGTCACTGCCGCACAGGCCGCACAGCCGTGTGCGAACAACCACCCAATCCTCGGCCGGCAATTCGGGTTCGGGGATGGCGCGCAGCTGGATCGGAGATAGCGCGCCGACGAAAGCGCGCGGGGTCAGCAGCGACAGCAGCTTGGTGGCCGCGAGGCGCGGAAAGCTGTTTTCGAAAACGAGTGCATTCATCACGCGTCGCGGTCCCGCTTCACAGGCTCCCCGTCGCTACAGCGAGCGTGAAGTGTAACGGACCGCGAACGCAGAGCGGCGAATCGACAGGCGGCCGGGAAACCGGGTCGCGAGGCGGGACCGATGGCCGGAAGTCGCGTTACATTCCCGCCGATGGCTGGTTCGGAAACGCTGGAGATCGCAATCGACCGCGCTGCGTGCCGTGGTGCCGGGGAGTGTGTGTTTCGCGCCGAGCGGACTTTTGTGCTGGATGATGAGGACTGCGCAAAGCTGATCTCGGCCGACGGCGACAGCGAGGAGGTGGTTCTGGCTGCCGCCCGGGCCTGCCCGAATTTCGCGATTGCGGTGAGTCGCGGCGGGGTGCGGTTGGTCTGACCCGCAGGCCGGCGCCGGTTTGCCGGTTCCAGCTGGCTGATCCGGTTGGCTCTTGCGGTGGGGTGTGCTTTTCTCTCGCCCCATGCTCGATCCGCGATCTCTCGAAACCCAGCGCGACGAAATCGTCGAAAGCTGCCGAAAACGCCGCGTTTCGGCGGACGTCGACGGGGCGATCGCCGCCCAGCAGCAGGTGGCCGCCGCCCAGACGGCGCTCGATGACGCCAATCGGCAACGCAACGAGCACCAGGCGGCGGGCAAGCGAAAGCTCTCCCCGGAGGAGCGCGAAGCCCACGTGACCGAGGGTCGCCGGTTGAAGGACGAGGTTTCCGGTCTGGAACCGACGCTCGCCGAGGCGAAGGCGACGCTCGAACAGTTGATGCTGGAGATCCCGAATCTGTTGCATCCCGAATCGCCCGAAGGCGGCGAAGACGACTTCACGCTGCTCCACAAGGTCGGCGAACCGCGCCGTTTCGATTTCGAGCCGAAGACGCATCTCGAAATCAACGAGACGCTCGACCTGTTCGATTTCGAAACCGCCGCCAAAGTCAGCGGCCAGAAGTGGTACTACCTGAAGAACGACGGCGTGCTGCTCGAGATGGCGTTGACCCGGCATGCGCTCGACCACGCGATGGCGGCCGGCTACGCGCCGTTCACGACGCCCGATGTCGCGCGGCGACACATCGTCGACGCACTCGCGTTCAGCCCGCGCGGCAGCGAGACGCAGATCTATTCGCTCGTCGATACCGACCTCGATTTGATCGGCACAGCCGAGATCACGCTCGGCGGGCTCCACGCAGACGAACTGCTCGCCGAAGCCGACCTGCCGATCCGGATGGCCGGGATTTCCCATTGTTTTCGAACCGAGGCCGGGTCGGCCGGGCGCGAGAGCAAGGGCCTGTACCGGGTTCACCAGTTTACGAAGGTCGAGATGTTCGTGATCGCGCAGCCGGAGAAGTCCGCGGCCATTCACGACGAGTTGCTCGCGATCGAAGAGCGCATCTTGCAGGATCTCGAAATTCCCTATCGGGCAATCGATGTCGCGACCGGCGATCTGGGTGCGCCCGCCTACCGCAAGTTCGACATCGAGGGTTGGATGCCGATGCGCGGCGACGGCGGCGACTACGGCGAGTTGACGAGCACGTCGAACTGCACCGACTATCAAGCGCGGCGCTTGAAGACGCGCTTCCGGCGGACGGACGTGAAGAAGAACGAGTTCGTCCACACGCTGAACGGCACGGCCTGCGCGGTGCCGCGCACGATCGTTGCGCTCGTCGAGAACCACCAGCGCGCCGACGGCACCGTCGCTATTCCGAAGGCGCTCCAGCCGTACATGGGCGGTCGCGATAGCCTGCTC
>JAJDAM010000309.1 GCA_029261905.1 Deltaproteobacteria bacterium | reverse complement strand
AGGTTCTCCTCCAGAAAGGCCCCGCACACCTGCTGCATCGAATATTCGATCAGCGACTTCTCTGCGTCAGCGTCGAAGCGGCTGGCGAATCGATCCCAACGCTGCAGGAACTCGCTGTAGTCGATCTCACAGCCCGCATCGGTCAGAACCCGGTGGGATCGTGCATAGCCTTGTTCGGTTCGGCTGGCCGAGTAGTCGACCAGGGTGCCGAAGAAATCGAAGAACAGGTGAGTGAGCATGACTCCAGTCTCCCAAGCGAACCC
Organism: Deltaproteobacteria bacterium; assembly: GCA_029261905.1. Taxonomy (GTDB): domain Bacteria; phylum Myxococcota_A; class UBA9160; order UBA9160; family SMWR01; genus JAJDAM01. Next base: position 3,064 of record JAJDAM010000309.1, on the reverse strand, counting down.
GATGAGATCCTCCGCCATCGAAACGACCCGCGGGCGAGGAACTCGACACTAGCGAGTTCGACGAATCCGCCCGAATTCGCGAGGCTCTGGCGTGGGCTCATCGACCTCGGAAGTCTCGCTCTAGTGACCCGTGCATCGATCGTCGGCGCTTCGTTGTCCACACAAATCGCGTGATTCGAATTCCTGTGACACGCCCTGCTTCGGCGTTGCGCGCGTCCGGCCATCGGAGCCGTGTCCAGGAAATCCTGTATGGCTCGGCGAGTCTCGTGTACGACGCGTTCGTGCGCTGGGCGTTCTGGCCGCTTGGCGGCGAGGCCGCATGCCGCCGCCTCTTCGCTCAATGGCTGGCCGTCGAGCCCCATCAGAAGATTGCGTCGCTTTGTTGTGGAACCGGATCGACCGACCGTGCGGTGCTCGCCAGCGAAGCCACCGTCTCGATCGTGGGCGTCGATCTCGGTCGCTCGCAACTCGCGCGTGCGCGCAAATTGGACTCCACGCAGCGGATCGACTATCGGCTGGGCAACGCGGCGTCGACCGGGTTGGCGAGCGACGGATTCGATCGAGTCCTCATCGTCGGTGCGTTGCAAGAGATGCCGCGGGTCCAGCGGATGGCGGTGCTGGGAGAGGCGCGACGATTGTGCCGACCGATGGGGCGCGTTCTCGCCGTCGAGATCGGGCGGACCGAGAGCCGCTGGACTTCGATCTGGCGCGGCGCCTGGTTGCTCCACTGGCTGCCAGGAAACCCCGAGACGCTAACGACTCGCGATCTGGTAGCGAGTTCGCTGCGGTCTGAAATGCTGGCAGCGGGTTTCGAACTGGTTGACCGGTTTACGACTCACCCGGATTGGTTCGAAGGGATCCTGGCCCGACCGGGACCTGTCGGGTGACCTTCCCGGGTGACCTTGCTGGGTGACCCTGCCGGTTGACCCTGTCGGTTGAACCACAAGTCGCATTCGCATCGTCTAACGTGAGCGTCGCGTGCTGCTCCCAATCAGCGCTGCGCTACAAGTCCCGCCCCCATTGCTCCGATTGCGTGCTCAATCTCCCGAGGTCCGAATGCGCTGCGCCCGATGAGAAACACCACGCGACTCGCAGAATTCGCCGTGCGCAATGCCCGCGCGGTCGCCATCGTGCTCGCACTGGTGACGCTGTTCTTCCTGTACCCGCTCGCCAACACCGTCTCTTCGTTGCTCGGACACGCACTTCCTGGACCACGGGTTCGGATCGACAGCAACGCACGCGAGATGTTCCCGGTCCACAAGTTCATCCACGCACAGGACAAGTTCGAGGGACTCTTCGGCAATGCGTCGCCCGTCATCCTGGCGATGGTCGTCCGGGACGGGACGATCTACACGCCGGAGAGTCTCGCAAAGCTCAAGCGCTTGACCGGCGCGCTCGACGGAGTCGGCTTCGAGAGTTTCAGCAAGCAGCGAAACGAAATGCGCGACGCACTCGAGGATTCGGGGATCGAAGATGTCGACGAGATCCGATCCCGATTGGATCGGATCTATCCGCCGTATCCCGTCAACCACGACCAGACCCGCTCCCTGGTTCACCGAACCACGACGGTCGTCGAGATGGATCCCGACGGTGGCGCGGAATTCGAACCACTGGTAGGCGCGCTACCGCAGACCCAGCAGGAAGCGACCGCATTCGAACGGCGAGTCCTCGAAAAGGCACCGGAGGTCTACGGGCAGTTCGTCACCGCGGATGGGACGGCGGCGCTCGTGATGGTGCAGTTCGTCACGGATCGACTGACCAACACCGAAATCTACCGCGCCGTGTTCGATCACGTACAAGGGATCGTTGCAGCGGAAACGGACGAGAACCACGACATCTACGTGGTGGGAGTTCCGGTCATCACGGGTTGGGTACTGCACCACGCCTGGGAGATGCTGGCGTCGATCGCCGGTTCGGTCGTGGTGATCTTCGTTCTGTTGTGGGCGTATTTCCGCCGCGCACACGGTGTGTTCATTCCACTCGTCGCAGCGGGCGTCACGGTGATCTGGGGAGCGGGCTTCACGGGTTGGATGGACATCGCCTTCGACCCGTTGGTCCTGGTGATTCCGATGATCATCACCGCGCGGGCCGTCTCGCACACCGTGCAAATGGCCGAACGATTCTTCGAAGACTATGAGCAGCTCAGCAAGCAGTACGATGATCCCGAAGAGGCCAAGCGGCGAGCCGCCAGCACGGCAATGGCTGAATTGATCGTACCCGGCACACTCGGCATCCTCACCGACGTCGCGGGATTGTTGGTCATCCTCGTTACGACGATCCCGCAAATGCGCAACCTCGGGATCTTCGGCGCGTTCTGGGTAGCGTCGATCGTATTCACCGTGGAATTCCTGCACCCGGCGTTGATCTGTCTGCTTCCCGCGCCACGCGAGTCCAAACACTACACGCCGAACATCGTACTTCGTTTCACGCGAGTGCTCGGAAACGCGGCCACGCATGCTACCGGGCGTTGGGTCATCGCAGTGGGTACGGTGTTGATCTTCGTTGCCGCGTCGTATGTCGTGCTGTTTCACTCCGTTATCGGGGAATCGCGCCCGGGACCGTCGCTGTTCGGGCCCGACCATCCGGTCAACGTGGCGGTCGCTCGCAACAGCGTGCGCTTCGGGGGGGCTGATTCGCTGGTGATCTATGCGGATGGAGATCGCAAGCACGTCGTCGAAGATCCAGCGGTTCTACACCAGATGGAGGAGATCGATCGGACGCTCCGGACGACGTCGGGAGCGTCGCGGTCGTTTTCATTGATCAATCTCGTCAAGACGGTCAGCCGAACGCTCAACTACAACGATCCCCGGTTCGCGATGATTCCGCCTGGAACGATGACCCGAGTGATCATTTTTCAAGCGCGGCAGGGCAGCCCGCCGGGGACGTTGCGCCCACTGATCACCGACGACGGCAAAGCTGCTTCGCTGACGGTTTTCTATCCCGATCATACGGGCGAGACGATCCGCCGCGCGATCGGAAGTGCCCAGCGCTTCATCGACGACCATCCGATGGGCGTCGTATCGATCCGACTCGACGAAAACCGGGGACATCCAGACGCTTCGAT
>JAJDAM010000308.1 GCA_029261905.1 Deltaproteobacteria bacterium | reverse complement strand
GGTTGCGGACCAGCCCCAAGGCGCGTTCGACCAAACAGAAAGCGCGCATCGGCCGAGCGACCCACGCTCTCGAAGCCAGCGCACCTCAGGAGGAACGCAGCGTCGAACTTCGCGCCGAATCGCTGCGGCAGGGGAAGTCGGTCCTGCGCGTCAACGGCTTGACGATCGAGCGCGGCAGCCGACGCCTCGTCGACAACCTCGATATCGAATTGCGCGCGGGCGAGCGCATCGGAATCGTCGGAGCGAACGGAACCGGAAAGACGAGCTTGCTGCAGTGCGTGCTCGGCCGCTTCGGACTGGACGGGTCTGACGATCCCAGCGGCGAAACCCGCATCAGCGGAAGCTGGGACCTGGGCAAGAACACGCGCATCGGATACCTCGATCAGGGGCGAGATGATCTCGACGAGGACGCGACGGTTCGCGAATCCGTAGCGGGTGACAGCGAAAACCTGGAACTCGGTGGTCAAACGATGCGAGTCGGGGGGTATCTAGAGCGCTTCCTTTTCGATGGCGCTTCCCAACGCAAACGCATCCGCGTGTTGTCGGGCGGCGAGCGAGCGCGGGTGTGTCTGGCCCGATTGCTCGCGAGGCCCAGCAACCTGCTGCTGCTCGACGAGCCGACCAACGACCTCGATGTGTCCACGCTCGGCGCGCTGGAATCGATGTTGCTCGAATACGCGGGCAGCGCACTGATCGTCAGCCACGACCGCTGGTTCATGGATCGCGTGGCCACTTCGATCCTCGCTTTCGAGCCCGGTGGGGCCGGTGGGGCCGGTGGGCCCGGTGGGAAGGTCGAGTTGCACCGCGGGAACTACTCCGACTACCGCGACAAGCGCAGCCGCGAGTCGGCGGCCCAAGCCGCCCGAATCCGCTCCGACAAATCACCGTCGGCACCGGAGCCCCGTCGAAAAGCGAAATCTGGCAAGAAGCTCAGCTTCTCCGAACGGCGCGAACTCGATGGCCTGATGGACGACATCGAATCCGCTGAAACCGCCCTCGCCGAGCTCGAGGGCCGCCTCGCGGACCCCAACACCTATTCCCAGTCGAACGCGAAGGGCGGAAACGATGTCGCCGAGTTGACCCAAGCGAGAGAGCAAGCGGTACAGCGCGTCGCCACACTGACCGAGCGTTGGGAAGAACTCGAAGCCAAGAAGGCGGCGGCAGAGGGGGTCGGTCGCTGAGGGAACCGCCAGGGACCCCGCCAGCTGCGTTGGGCCGGGCTCGACGTACGACAGTACGCCTGGCCCGCCTTGCTGACAGGGCCCCTGACGATTCCCTCGGACCGGCGAGTCGTGCCCCAAAATTGATGACTCGACTCATTCGTCCCTGAAGATCCGGAGCAAGATATCTAGCGCACTGGCACTGCTACCCTGCAACGTTCACGACCCGTTCGTGCCGATCACAACCCAAACCCGGAGCGGCCATGTCCGAACGCACCGTCTATCGAACCTGCTCACTGTGCGAGGCCACCTGCGGCCTCGAAATCACCGTTCGCGACGACAAAGTCACCCGGATTCGCGGCGACCAGGACGACGTGTTCAGCAGCGGCTTCGTCTGCCCGAAGGGTGCCACACTGGCGCAACTGCACGAAGACCCCGACCGGCTTCGCGTTCCGCAGATCCGCGACGGAGAGAATTGGCGCGACGCCAGCTGGGAAGAGGCGTTCGAGGAGATCGAACGCGGCCTGCTGCCGATCCTCGGGCGCGACCGCAACTCGGTGGGTGTCTATCTCGGCAATCCGAACACGCACAACCTCGCCGGCACGTTCTACTTGCGGCCGTTGCTGAAGGCGATCGGGACGAAGAACATCTTTTCCGCGAGTACCGTCGATCAGATGCCGCGGCACGTCGCCTGCGGACTGCTGTTTGGCGCAGGCGGGCTGATGCCGGTGCCCGACCTCGACCGCACCGACTACCTGCTGATGCTCGGCGCGAACCCACTCGACTCGAACGGCAGCTTGTGCACGGCGCCCGATTTCCCGGGGCGACTCGCGGCGATCCGAAACCGCGGAGGCCGCGTCGTCGTCGTCGATCCACGCAAGACGCGCACCGCGAAAAAGGCCGACGAACACCTGTTCATCCGACCCGGTTCGGATATCTACTTCCTGCTGGCTCTGTGTGCGGTGTTATTCGAAGAAGACCTCGTCGATCTCGGTGACCTCGCCGATTCGATCGAGGGATTCGAGATGCTTCCGGAGCTGCTGCGCGAATACCTGCCGGAAACGAGCGAAGCGATCACGGGCATCGACGCATCGACGGCTCGCCGCATCGCGCGCGAATTCGCCGCTGCCGACAGCGCAGCTGCCTATGGTCGGATCGGCGCTCACACCGTCGAGTTCGGCGCCCTGACGGCATGGGCGACGGATCTGCTGAACATCCTGACGGGAAATCTCGATCGACCCGGCGGCGTGATGTTCCCCGAACCCGCTCACGGCAAGCGGAGTCGCAAGAGCCCCGGTCGGGGACGCGGCTACCAGCTCGGCCGCTGGCACAGCCGCGTGAACAACCACCCCGAAACGCAGGGAGAGTTTCCGGTTGCAGCGCTCTCGGGCGAGATCGAAACCGAAGGCGAGGGACAGATTCGCGCGATGATCAGCGTCGGCGGCAACCCGGTGTTGTCGACTCCCAATGGGCCGCGCCTCGACGAGGCGAT
>JAJDAM010000307.1 GCA_029261905.1 Deltaproteobacteria bacterium | reverse complement strand
CTTCTCGCGAGCCTAGATTGAACGCCATAGGAAGACGCCGCAATCGACTCAGAAACCCCTGGAGACCCGTCCCGTCCCCCTGCCCACTGTGGTCTCCGGATGATCTGAGTTCCGTGGCGCCGGGGCTCCCAGAACGAATCGATCGTGCTGGGAGCCCTTCTTCCTACCTACTCAGGCTCTGGCTGCCTCTGGCTTGTCGACGGCGCGGCCGCGAATCAAACCGCGACCCAAATCCCGGCCCAGAGCGCGGATCTACGCGGACGGTCTCGCCGATTCGTGCTTCAACAGCCAGCTCTTCCGATCGACCCCGCCCGCGTACCCGGTCAGCGAACCATCCGATCCGACGATGCGATGGCAGGGAACCGCAAGAGCGATCGGGTTGGTGGCATTGGCCGAGCCGACCGCCCTCGCCGCTCCAGCGCGACCGATCGACGCAGCGAGTTCGCCGTAGCTCGCCGTCGTCCCGGGGCGAACGGCTCGCAATGCATTCCACACCGTTCGCTGAAACGGTGTGCCTCCCATATCGACCGGTACGTGCTGGAGTGCATCGAGGTCGCCGTCGAAGTAGGCCCGAACACGAGTCGAGAAGCCCCCGGGATCGTTCTTTCGCTCGAGCACGACGGGCCCGAGCCTGGCTTCCAACAGGCCGACCATACGCTCGGTGCAGTCGCTGAAATCCAGGGCGAACAGTGCTTCGGATCTTGCCACGATGATGACGGTTCCGATCGGGGTGTCGACTTCATCGAACTCCAGCGTCTGCACTTCCCGATTGATCCGCGCCTGCCGAGTCGCTCGTCTTGCCTTCGCTTCGGGCCCCATCGGCGCCTCCTTCGATGTCGCTGTCAACCGCGACTGGATTCCTGTATAGCGACCCGATGACATCGGGTTGGCGGTTTTCGGACGTCGCCAGACGATCCAGCGCGGGAGCCACCGCTCTACGGCCGACCGCCTTGTGCGAGAATCCCGCTTCGAGACGCGCCCCGACCAGCGACGGATTCCGCCATTGAGCGATCGACCCAGCGAAGAACACCCGACCTGGATTCTTTCCCGACGTGTTTTTCTGATGGGGCTCGGGATCGTCTACGCAATCGCGTTTTCCTCGATGTGGATCCAGCTCAGCGGGCTGATCGGCAGCAGCGGGATCACCCCCGTCGATGAGTTTCTGTCGGCAGTCCGCGCCGGCTCCGGCTCAGATGCGGTTTCTCGACTACCGACGCTGTTCTGGTTCAACGCGAGCGACACGATACTTCACGTCGCGTGTGGGCTGGGCGTAGCGGCATCGGTGCTGTTGATCTCCGGTATCGCACCCGCATTCCACCTTGCGTGGCTATGGGTCCTGTACCTCTCGTTCGTGTCGGTCGGAGAACCGTTTTATTCATACCAGTGGGACACACTGCTGCTCGAAACCGGCCTGCTCGCATGTCTGTGTGCACCGGCGACCCGCAGCGGCTTGCGGAGCCCGCCACCCAGGGTCTCAATCTGGGCGTTGCGCTGGCTGTTGTTCCGGCTGGTATTCACATCCGGAGTCGTCAAGCTCACGAGCGGAGATCCGACCTGGCGAGATCTCAGCGCGCTGGAGTTCCACTACTGGACCCAACCCCTTCCCGGACTGACGAGCTACTACGCGCATCAGCTTCCGGCTGCGATTCAGATGGTCTCGACGTTTGCAACCCTCGCCATCGAATGTCTGGCGCCGCTGTTGATATTCATCCCCGGCCGAGCGCGCTCGATCGGAGCCGGCGCGATCGCGGCGCTGATGGTCGCGATTGCACTGACGGGGAACTACGGCTTCTTCAATCTGCTGACACTCGTGTTGTGCGTGGTGCTGCTCGATGACGCTCACCTCCGAAAGCTCCTGCGTCTGCGAAACCGCGTCGAACCGCCGCCCGCTCGTTCACGAACCGCTTTGCGGCGAGTCGGGTTCTCTCTCGTGTGTATGCTGCTGATCGTTCAAGGCCTGATCGGCACGATCCGAATGCTGGACCGAATCGGAGTGCGCCCGAATTGGCCCGAGCCCGTTCGCGCCGTCGTCACTGCGATCGCGCCGCTTCGCTCGGCGAACAGCTACGGGCTGTTCGCAGCGATGACGACCGATCGCACCGAGATCGAAATCGAGGGCAGCGTCGATGGCGACGAGTGGGAACGCTACGAGTTCCGTTGGAAACCCGGACCACTCGACAAGACACCGGGCTTCGCACAGCCGCACATGCCGAGATTGGACTGGCAGATGTGGTTCGCTGCGCTCGGCGAGTGCCGATCCAACCCGTGGTTCCTTCGATTCCAGCAAAGGTTGCTGTCCGGTACCCACGCCGTCACGGCACTGCTCGAGGAGGACCCGTTCGCCGGCGGGCGACCACGCTATGTCCGGTCGACCGTCCATCGCTACACCTTCGCCCCTCTTTCGTCAGCCGGCCAATGGTGGCAGCGAGAGCGGATAGGGGACTATTGCCCGGTGCTGGCACTGGAAGGCGAACGCCTGAGGAGAGTCCCCAGTAGCGAGTTCGTCGACTAGCGGAACCGGCTTGCTCACAAACGCGAATCAATCGGGTGCGCTGGCGCGTATAATGCGTTGAAGGGGACGCAAAGAGGAGCGCGCTTGTTGGAGTCTTCGACATCGGTAGCTGCATCGGGATCCAAGAGCGCAGCTACGGCGGATCTGGAGATCAACCGGCTCTGGATCCGGGGCGACACAGAGGCGCTGGGGCTCGCCCACACACGCTACCGGTCGAAACTGGAAGCCGTCTCGTTTCGGATCCTCAAGAACCACGCCGATGCCGAAGATGTCGTGCAACGCGTTTTCGTTGCGGTCGGACGTGTCACCGGAAAGGGTACGGCCAGCCTGTGGACCTACCTGTATCGGTCAGCCGTCAACGGGTCGCTTTCCGTGCTGCGAACGCGGAAACGCCGATTGGCGCTCGAGACCGAAAATCTCGAACACCTGATCGCCAGTGGCCCCAAATCCACAGTCGACGCGGAAGCCCAGGTGTTGGGCAGTGAAATGTTGGAATGCGTGTCGCGAGCACTGCTGGAGGTGCCGCCGAGGTACAGACAGGTATTGACGCTGCGGATCGTATTCAACCTGTCGAACGGCGAGATCGCGGAGCGCGTAGGAGTTCCGGTCGCGACGGCCAGAACCCAACTGAGAAGAGGACGCGAGGAATTGCGGAAGCATCTTGCACCGATGCTTCTCGACCTGGGGAGGACATCCCAATGATGCACTGGAGTGTCAAACGACGGCTTTCGGCCTATCTCGATGACGAGCTCACGACCGATGAGGCCAATCACATTCGCATCCACCTCGAACATTGTGAGAAGTGCCGCCACCACTTCCGCGAGATGCAGGCGGCCGAATCGCTGCTGCGCCGAATGCCAGCATCACTCGTCCCGGAACGGTGGACGATCGCGGCGGAAATCAGGCTCCGCAGCGCTGCCGGCCTGCCTCGCGAAATCGAATCGGACCCGGCAAACGGGTTGGCGATTCGTGCGGCGGCAGCGACGTTGTCCATGGCCGTGGTCCTCCTGCTGGTAACCGTGGGCCCCCTCGCCGCATCGCGGCCGGAAGCCCGCACGCCGACCTGGATCCTTGCCACGGCCGAACGCGAGTCGTCGATACTCACATCACGCTACGAACCGTCCGGTGGATGGGGGCGGCACTAGCTCGGCGTTGACTGATAGGGTTCGATTCGGCATTAACAGGCTATGCGCTCATTGCGTCGGCGTGCGTTCGGCAGCCGCCCAGTCGGAATCCTCTTCGCGATATCAGCGCTGGCGCTAGTCGTTTCGGCGGATTCCATCGCCGACGATGTCGGAGTTGATCCCGATACAGCGGGCGCGTCTGACGAAGCCGCTCCGGTGCCGCCCGCTGCGGGCGCAGCCGTCGCTACAGCCCCGGACGACGGCCTCACAGCAGACGAGATCTACTCGCGCGTCTTGGACAATCGCTTTCACACCTCGGCACAAGAGCTGGTGCTCCATTCCGGCGATCGGGCGGGCCGCGAACAGACGATCCGCATGCAGATGTTGTGGAAGCGATACGACGAGGAACCCGAGCTTTCCAACGGGATCCAATCGCGAACCGTCGTGCGCTACATGGAACCCTCGGAAATGCGTCGCACCGGCTATCTGATCGTCAACAAGTCGAATTCGCCGAGCGATCAGTTCGTATATCTCAACAGCATGCGCCGTATCCGGCGGATCAACCTGCGTGGGGAGAGCGTCGTCGGAACCGACCTCAGCCTCGAAGACATCGTCCCTCGCGAGATGGACGACGCCACCTATGTCCGTGTTCCCAATGAAACCATCAGCGGCACGCCGTGCTTCGTCGTCGAAGCGATGCCGAAACCCGAAACGAAATCGGACTACTCGAAATTTCGGCTGTATGTCGAGCGGGATCACTACGTTCCACTGAAGATTCGCTATTGGGACCGGGCGGAAGTCGAGATCAAGGAACTGGTGTCCCCAGTCGACTCGATCCGCGAGTTCGATGGCATCTTCGTTCCGATTCAGTCGACGATGAAGCACCTGCTCGACGAGACCTACACCGATCTCCGCGTCGACATGTTGGTCGCGAATCCCGAACTCCCGAACCGTTTCTTCACCCAACGCCAGCTCGAGTCGAAGAAGCTCCGCCTTCCAGCCGACGTGACGAAAGCAGCACATCATTTCGAGGAAGGCTGAACCCGTCGATCGAAGCACTCCGTTGCATGCTGGTTCGGTGTTGACCCTGCTTTCCTTTCTCGGGGTGGGTCCCGTTCTTGGAGCCACTCGCTCTCGAGTGACGGCGAGAATCGTGCCGCGCTGTGCGCTTCTCTCGGCGGCTTTGGTGGTGGTTCTCGCGACCGGCCCTGCAGCTGCCGTCATCATCGAGAGTGGGGACGGTACCGGGAACACCCATGCGCCATCCGACGATCCCGGTTGGAAGAACGTCGCGTACCGCGGTAATCGCAGCGCGGTGTACCTGCGCGATCGCTGGGTGATCACTGCGAGGCACGTGGGCGCGGGAGACATCGTGATC
>JAJDAM010000306.1 GCA_029261905.1 Deltaproteobacteria bacterium | reverse complement strand
CGTACACGTTGCCACTGTCTCCGACGGTGACATCGAGCGGTAGAGTCTGTGCATCCGGCGCGAAGCGATCGCCACCGGCGCCGCTCGAATCGATGACTTCCGTGATGGTACCTCCCGGGGTAATCCGGAAGACGTTGCCGGACGCCCTGCCAGCGACGAATACGTTGCTACTCGAGTCGACCGCGACGCTGGACGGGCGGAAGAGTTCATTGCCGGCCCCATCGCCGTCAAAGTCGATGATCAAGCTGATGACGCCTCCTGGTGTAATCTGGAAAACGGCACCGTAAAACGCCCCCCCGGCCACATACACATTCCCGGAAACATCGACTGCAATGCTGGTCGGTTCATCGAGCACGGCTCCACCACCACCCGCCGAATCGATGATCTCGGTGATCGTGCCGCTCGGTGTGACCCGGAAGGCGTTGTCTGAAACGCGCCCGGTCACGAACACGTTGCCACTCGCATCGACTGCGATACCGGTCGGCCAATCGAGCGCGTTTCCGCTTCCGTCGCCGGATGCATCGATGAGTTCAGTGATGGTACCGGAGGGTGTGATCCGGAAAGCGTTGTCTGAAACCCGCCCCGTCACGTACACGTTGCCATTGGCGTCGACCGCGATACTCGATGGGGTGTCGAGCGAGTTCCCGCCTCCGTCACCGCTGGAATCAATGATCTCGGTGATCGTCGCGCCCGATGGATGCGGCGCGATCAGCAGCAAAACGAGCATCGGGCCTATCGTCAACCGGTACACGATTGCCTCCAACGTGTCTTCGGCTCGAGATCTGTCCCGAGATGGACATCGCCATCAGAGCACAATCGGTCTGGTAACTCAAGGCGATTCAAGAGCGGGAGGCGTCAGCTCGGCTACGTGAGCTTTCGTTGACTTGGAACTCCCATCCGCCTACGCGAAGATGTGGCCCATGGGTTGGGAAGCACTCGAGCAGTGGGGTGACGACGTCGCTCGCATTGAACCGCTCGCTGGCGGGGTCGCCAACGACGTGTGGAGCGTGCGCGTCAACGGGCGCCTCGCGGTTGGTCGTCTCGGTGCCAGGAGCGATGCTGATCTCGCGTGGGAGACCGAGCTCCTCCAATATCTCGACGGTGAAGGTCTGACCGTGCCGGTGCCGATCCCGACTACCGACGGCCGGATGTTCGCCGACGGCCTGGTGCTGATGACCTACGTGGAGGGTGGACCGCCCGAGACGGAAGCCGACTGGCGTCGCGTGACCGACACGCTCCGCCAGCTTCATCGGTTGACGCAGGGCAGGGCGCAGCGCCCGGGCTGGCGATCGTCGACCGACCTCCTGCGCGCCGAGACCGGCACGAAGATCGACCTCGGCGCGATGCCGCCGGAGGGCGTGGCGCGATGCCGAGCAGCGTGGGCGCGGCTGGCCGGACATCAGACATGTGTCGTCCACGGCGACCCGAACAACGCTGGCAACGTCCGCATGACCGCGGATCGTGTCGCACTGATCGACTGGGACGAATCTCACGTCGACGTCCCCGACCTCGACCTGGTGCTGCCCAACAACGCCGCCGGTCTCGACGACGGCGCCCTCGATATCGCCGCGCAAGCGTCGGCCGCGTGGGAAGCCGTCGTCTGCTGGGACGACGAGTACGCCGTCAAGCGCCTCGCCGAAGTTCGAGCGGCCTAAGCAGCGCGGCAGACATTCTCAGTGGACGTCGCGGTCCCCGCGTAGAAACACGAACCCCCCGGAGCCCTTCGATTCGATCCCATGATGCGACCGAAGCCCCGAACCCGCCGCCGGCCCATGAGCCCCAGCAGACTACAGAGCGCGGTCATGCGGAGCACGTCCTGGGACGGCTCAGGGAGGCTCGCGATCCAGGCACCTCCGATCCGTTCCGGGTTGCCTCCGTACCCGACAATAATGTGTCCATCATCCGAGATTCCGTTCGCTTCTACCAGGGTCCAGCCCGTCAGGTCGGCGCCTCCAGCGATGAGCACCGCTTCCAGCTCGCGCATTCCGTTTGCCGCGTCCCAGACGAACGCTCTGCTCGTTGTCTGGCTGCCGCTGTATCCGACAACGACCGAGCCGTCTTCCGAGGTGGCGCGTGCGTAGGAAATAGGATCACCGTCCAGTGTACCGAGCAATGTCGGAACACCGCTGGCATCCCAGCGAACTGCGATATGGCCATCGCTCTGGAGCGATTGACCGACGATCGCGCTGCCATCGGCAGAAATTCCATAGGCTCTGGTGCCCGAATCACCCAGCGGTGCTGCCAGGCGGGTCATGCCCGACCCATCCCAGCGTCGTGCCACGTCCTGATCCAACGCCGTATCCCTCTGAAATCCCACAGCCGTCGATCCGTCGCCGGAAATACCGTACGCATAGCTGTAGCTCGCACCGGTGCCGAGCTGCGTCAGGGTGCCGCACGCGCCGGTCGCGCCGCCCGGGCAGTCAGTCGCGTCCCACCGAACGGCGCGGGTGGTGGAGGTGTCGTCGTCGCTCGACCCAGCCATGGCGTTTCCATCCGTCGAGACGTCCCAGCCGATCCCGTTGTGACCGTTGGGGAGGGCTCCGAACGGGCTGACGAACGCGGGATCGACGATCGCCAAGTCCCACACGAAGCCATCGCTACCCACATAAGCGTTGCTTTCGAGACTCCCTGTCACCACCGATCCGTCGTAGCTCACGCCCAGTCCCGAGCTGCGGATG
>JAJDAM010000305.1 GCA_029261905.1 Deltaproteobacteria bacterium | reverse complement strand
GTAGTCGGCCTCGAGATACCCGGCAAAACGCACCCGGTCTGCGATGCCCATTCGCTCGGCGGGAAGCCGCGCCACTTCGTTCAAGTGCGTACCCCGACCGATGATCACCAACCGCGCGCGCGGCTCCCGAGCCGCCAGTCGTTTCATCGCCTCCAGCAGCAGGTCGAAGCGACGCTTGGGTTGAACGCGCGCGACGATGCCGATCACGAGATCGTCATCGTTCAGCTCGAGAGATTGACGAACTGCCGCATCCGGTCGACCGGGCGCGAACCGAGCCAGATCGACTGCACCGAACGCCCCGCGCAGCGGCCGCCCCTGTCGAAGCGCCGAATTGCATTCCGCCGTTTTCGGAGACACACACAGCAATGCATCTGTTCCCGGTCCGAAGAGCCAACGGTTCCACGGCCACGCGCGAATCGACTCGGCGTTGCGATACGACCGGATCACGCGGGTGAGAGCTCGTCGGCGACGATCTCCGAGTGCGCGCAGCGCGAGTACGTGATCTCTCGTGTGCCACGTATGTACGATCCGGTAGTCGCGTTGCGATACCAACCGTTCGAGCCGCCGCGCATCCACTCGGTCCCGCCATACCGAGACACCGCGGCCGCGCGACAACGTGAGTACTGGCGACACCCCTGCCACACGTGCGCGCTCGACAAGCGAGGTCGATGCGTCCGGCTCCGGCTCGGGACAGGCGAGATCTACCGAGTGCCCACGGGCGCGCTGAGCCAGCAACAGCTCCAACATCGGACCGGCCGGACCGGTCCATTTCCAGTCCCCGGTGACGTGAAGGATTTTCAAGATCGACGGGGCCCTCGAGCGTCGGCTGACTCGGCGCCGGATTTCGGCTGGACCGTGGGTCCCTGCGTACCGCGGGCCAGTTCCCAGAGCTTCGCGTATTTCAAGAACACGTAGAAGCTCGTAGCCGCTGCGATGATGAACCCGGCCATGCCATCTCGCACGCCGGACTTCAGCAGATAAGCGCGAAAAAACCGTGCCGGGGGGCGTAACACCAGATCCGAAAGGCGTACGCGCCTGCCGGCTTTCCACATGCCCTGCGCAGCCATGGTGCTGAAGCTCTGGATCCGCGAGACGTGGTCAGCCAGATCGATGTAGCTGTAGTGATGAATCTCGCCGCTCACCCGCTGCGTGCCAGTATCTACCACTACGCGTCCGTGTGGATTCGTGCCGACCCAACGTGCAGCCGAACGACGGAACAACCGCAGCTTCCAATCGGGAAAGAAGTCGCCGTGGCGGATCCATCTGCCCAGGTGATAGGTGATCCGGTTGATCTCGTATCCACCGCCGCTGGTGTCTCGATCGAGCTGCTGTCGGAGTTCTCGAGCCAGTGCTTCGGTAATTACCTCGTCCGGGTCCACGATCAGCACCCAATCGTGGCTGGCGAGTTCCGTGCAGTAGCGCTTCTGCTCGATATCCCCTTCGTAGGGTCGGACTTCCACGCGTGCGGCACGCGATCGGGCGATCTCTTCGGTTCGATCGTGGCTCTTGGCGTCGACGACGATGACGATTTCGTCGACCCATGTGATCGAGTCGAGGCAGCGAGCCAGTACCGCCTCTTCGTTGCACGCGATCACACAGGCGCTGACCGGCGTCACGAACGCATTCGATCGACCGAGACCACGCCATTGATTTTCCCGATCTGCTTCATCACCGAATTCAAGGTACCGACGTCGTTGACCCACAGGTCGAATGTATGCAGAGCCTTGTGATCGTTGCTCGTGCTCACACGCGCGCCGGCGATGTTCACACCGGCGGCAGCGATCGTCTTGGTGATCTTGGCGAGAAGGCCGTGTTGGTCGACCGACCGGACGCGCATCTTGATCCGGTGAGGCATCACCGTCTGCGGTTCCCAATCGACATCGATGCGACGGGCCGGATCGAGACTGAAGACTTTGTCGCAATCCTTCACATGCACCGTCACACCCCGCCCGCGGGTCACGAAGCCGACGACATCATCACCCGGCAACGGCGCGCAGCACTGACCAAACCGAACCAACACGTCAGATTGGCCACCAACGCGGATGCCGGAGGTTGCGGGTTTGGCGGGCCGACGAAACAGCCGCCGCAATCGCACCGCCTTGGCTTCGCGTTCGGGTTCGGGTTCGGGGTCCGACTCATCGCCGCGCAGCTTCCGCACGATGTCGATCGCGTTGATCTTTCCGTAGCTGATCGCTCCGAACAGCACATCGAGCGAGCCATGTGTCTCGCTCTTCGCGATCTCCAGCAGCTCTCCGCGCTCGAGTAGTCGAGGCAGCGACATACCGACCTTTCGGAGTTGGCGCTCCAGAATCTCACGGCCGAGTTCCTGGCTGCGTTCACGCTCCTTGGCTCGGAGTGCGTGGCGAATCCGACTGCGGGCGCGTCCCGACGCGACGAACTCCAACCAGTCCTTGCGCGGGTACTGGGCCTGGCTCGTCACCACTTCGACGGTATCCCCGTTGACCAGGCGATGACGCAGCGGGACCATCTTGCCGTTGACCCGCGCTCCGGCGCAGTGCGCCCCCACCTCGCTGTGAATCGCGTACGCGAAATCCAGCGGCGTAGACCCCCGCGGCAAGTTCATGACGTCGCCTTTGGGCGTGAAGACGAAGACCTCGTCCGGGAACAAGTCGACCTTTACGGTGTCGAGGAATTCGTGCGGATCCGCAACGTCGCGCTGCCACTCGAGCAGCTGGCTGAGCCACGCGAATTTCTCGTCGTCGGGGTCATCGGCCCGGCCTTCCTTGTATTTCCAATGCGCGGCGATTCCGAACTCGGCACTCCGATGCATGTCGACCGTGCGGATCTGCACTTCCATCCGTTCGCCGTAGGGTCCGATCACGGTCGTGTGTAGGGATTGATACCCATTGGGCTTGGGAAGTGCGACGTAATCCTTGAAACGCCCGGGAACGGGCCTCCAGATCGAATGAACGATTCCCAGGGCGGCGTAGACGCTTTCCTGGCCCTCTTCGAGGATGATCCGATAGGCGATCACATCGTAGATGTCGTCGAGCGTTACGCCCTGGCTCTCCATTTTGGCGTGGATCGACGACAGGTCCTTCATGCGACCGGTGATCGTTGCCTGGATCCCGGCATCGTGGAGCCGGGCCGACAACGTGCCGATCACCTCTTCGATGTATTCCTCTCGCGATTGCCGTTTGGACTGGAGGCGTTCCTCGAGCTGCTCGGCCGCTTTCGGATGGAGAGTGCGGAATGCAAGGTCCTCGAGCTCCTGCTTCATCCAGTTGATCCCGAGTCGATGCGCGAGCGGCGCATAGATGTCGAGTGTTTCGTGGGCGACGCGCTGCCGCGCATCGTCCGACATGTACGTCAACGTCCGCATGTTGTGCATGCGATCAGCGAGCTTGATGAGCAGGATTCGGATGTCTTTCGACATCGCGACGAGCATCTTCCGAAAATTCTGGGCCTGACGTTCCCGCGCCGACGTGAACTCGATCTTCGCGATCTTCGTCAGTCCTTCGACGAGGAATGCAACGTCGCTCCCAAACAGTCGCTCGATCTCTTCAACGGTGGTCAGCGTGTCTTCGATCGCGTCGTGCAGCAGCCCCGCAGCCACCGTGACGTCATCCATCCGCATGTTGACGAGGATGCCCGCCACCTCGAGCGGGTGAACCAGATAGGGCTCACCGGAGAGGCGCTCTTGTCCATCGTGCACCTTCGCGCTGTAAACGTACGCGCGTTGGAGCAACGCGAGATCACACGAGGAGTTGTACTCCAGGATACGATCGGCGATGTCGTTGAATCGCAGCATCCGCCAGCGAATTCCCCTTACCAATCAGGTGGTTGAGAGAACGTATCCGAGCCGATCGACGCCGTCCAATGCGCGGCTAGGCCGACTCGGCCTGTGCCCTGAATCGCTCTTCGGCGTCCTTTGGAGAGAACTTTTCGTGAAGAGTCTCGATCCTCTCGGGGTCGCCCGACCGTTCGGCATGAATGATGGCCAGAATGTCCGCCACGCAGGCTTCGAGTTCGCGGTTGGTGACCGCGTAGTCGAAACGCGTGATCTCGTCGATTTCGCGTGCAGCCGCGTCGATCCGGCGGCGAATCGCCTGGTCGGAGTCGGTTCCGCGACCCTGGAGACGCTTCTCGAGCTCGCACATCGATGGCGGCAGCACGAAAATGAGTCGGGCCTTCGGAAGACGGGCTCGTACCTGTCTGGCACCTTCGACTTCGATCTCGAGAAGCATGTCGCGTCCCTTCGATACCCCAGCATCGATCGCCGCCCAGCTGGTGCCGTATTGATGATCGTTGTATTCGGCATGTTCGAGAAACGAGTCGTCGCGGACCATCCGGTCGAACTCGGTGGCGTCGACGAAGTGATAGTGCTGGCCGTCCTGCTCCTCCGGACGTCTCGAGCGCGTCGTATGGGATACCGAAAGCTTGATTTCGGGATCGCGTTCGAGAATCTGGCGACATAGCGTCGTCTTGCCTGTTCCAGACGGTGCCGCCAGTACCCAGGTAATGCCTTCGCGCGTGCTCACTCGTCCACTCCGAACGGACCCTCGTGGGCCAGGCGAGTCGCGATCGTATCCGGGTTGATTGCGGAAAGAATGATGTGGTCGCTGTCGGTCACGATGATCGACCGGGTTCTGCGACCCTGCGTCGCGTCGACCAACTTGCCCCGCCCCGCGGCCTCCTCACGCAGGCGCTTCATCGGTGCCGACTGAGGCGAGACGATCGTGACCACGCGTGACGCGACCACCACGTTTCCGTATCCGATGTTCAGCAGAACGTTACTCAATATTCTGTACCTGCTCTCGAATCCGTTCGAGTTCGGTCTTCACCTCGACGACCTCGTGGGCGATCGGGGCGTCGCTCCCCTTGGATCCGATCGTATTGATCTCTCGGCCGAATTCCTGCATCAGAAAATCGAGACGTCGACCTACCGGGCTACCGATTTCCGCGGAGCCGACGATCAAGCGAAACTGGTCGATGTGGCTGCGCAAGCGCACCAGCTCTTCGGTGATGTCGAGTCGGTCTGCCGCGATCACGATTTCCTGGTGGAGCCGGGCATCGTCCAACAGACCCGTTTCCTCGCGAAGTTGCTCGGTCCGTTTTCGCAGTCGGGTAATGACTGCTTCGCGGACCTCGCCGGATCGCATTTCGATCGAAGCCGTCATCTCCTCGACGCGGTTCATGCGAGCGAGCAGATCTACCTGGATCGCGTCGCCTTCCGCCGCGCGCATCGATTCGAGCGCATCGAGCGCACTGTCGGCACCTTCTCCGAGCGCTCTACCGAGTTCCTCCAGAGACAATTCCGGCTCCGAGAGTTTCGTCACCCCCGGCAGCGACACGAGCGTGTCGATGCTCAATGTTCCGTTGAGCCCTGCGATTTCGGCAAGCTGTTCTGCGGCACGCGCATACTCTCTGGCCACGTCGAGATCGACCGCGAGCGTCAGCGGGGGCGCCCCACCCTCCCCGACGAGGACGCTCAGATCCACCTTTCCGCGCCCGATTCGCTGTTGTATTCGGGCCTTGATATCGGATTCGAACGCAGAGAGAGCGCGCGGTGTGCGCACCTTCGCATCGAGGTGGCGGTGATTGACAGAGCGAACCTCGATCTCGTAATCCGTCGCATCGACACGAACCGATGCGCGGCCAAACCCCGTCATGCTCTGGATCAAGATCCACCTCCGTTCGACTCGATCGCGCCGTCGCCCACTTCGGCACGTTCGGCCACTTCGATCGCAGCTGCCAGCAGCTCGCTCGTCTCTGCTCGGTTTGCGGTCGCGGTGCCGACCTTTCCGACCACGACCCCAGCGGCCGCATTCGCGATCACCGCGGCCTCGATCAGCGTTGCACCCGCGCGTAGCGCGAGCGTCAGCGCTGCGATCGCCGTATCACCGGCGCCCTGGACATCGAACACGGCACGCGGGACGGTCGGCACCGGGACGGCCGGGCCACCATCGTCGAACAGCGCCATGCCGTCGGCACCGCGCGTGATCACGACCGCACCGCCGCCGATCAGCTTGCGGATCTTCTGACCGGCGCGATTCAAGTCGTCCGCGTTTCGGATGGGAATTCCCGACAGCGCCTCGGCTTCCCTCAAGTTCGGCTTCAGCAAGGCTGCGCCGCGATACGAGGCAAGGGACGCCTTGGGATCGACGACCGCCGGGATGCTCGCCTGCTTCAGGCGAGCCATCACGGCTTCCGCGATCGGACCCGCCAGTACCCCTTTCCCGTAGTCCTCGATCACCGCACCAGCGATCGTGCCGGATGCAATAGCGTGCTCGACCGCCGCCACGACCTGATGTCCGATCCGTTCGTCGGGCGGATCCAGATCCTCGCGATCAAAGCGAACCACCTGCTGGGTCCGGGCGATGACACGCGTCTTGCGCGGAGTCGCGCGTCCTGGCACCACCACCAGGCCACCGGGATCCACGTCCAACTCGGCAACCAGCGTCCGAGCGCGCTCCCCGGCCTCGTCGTCGCCGATGATCGAAACCAGATCGGCCTTGGCGCCCAATGCGAGCAGGTTTCGAACCACATTGGCGGCTCCGCCCAGAACAACGGTCTCGTTGCGAACCTGAACCACTGGCACGGGCGCTTCGGGACTCACACGCTCGACGTCACCCCAGACGTATTCGTCGAGCACGAGATCACCGACGACGAGCAGCCGAATCCGATCGAATGTGTCGATCAGCGCCTTCAGCCGATTGTGATCGAGCGAACGCATCAGGCCGCCGGCAGTCTCGCTCGATCCGCCGCGGAGGGCCGGGACAATCCGATGCCCTGCGGGCAACCGCGAAGGTGCCAAAACAGAACGTCTCGATGACTCGTCCAACGCACTCTGCGGCGCGCATCAACGAGCGCAAGGGGCGCCTGGGTCACGACATACAGCATTGCTTTGAGTGTGCGAAGCACCAAGACGATCGACATCCGTCCCATTCCGCGCTGTTTGCGATAGAAGCAGTAGAGCGAGCGATGGTACTCGATTCGGGTCAGCGAGGGGTTCTTCTTCTTGCTGCTTCCACCCGAAAGATGGATGACCTCGGCAGCCGGGATGTGCACGACGCGCCAACCCGCGACGCGCATGCGCCAGCACCAATCGGTCTCCTCCAGAAAAAAGAAGTAGTCCTCCGATAGGCCGCCGATCGCAACGACGACCTCGGACCGTACGAACATCGCTGCGCCGACCAGTGCCTGCACATCGATCGGCTCCTCGCCAATCCAGCGCCGCGAGGGAAAGCGCCTGCGAAAGAGGAATTGCAGCAAGGATTTCGGCACGACCTCGGCCACGAGGGTCGGGAAGTTGTGGACCGAGTTCTGTTTCGACCCATCTGGATTCAACAACTGAGGGCCGACGATTCCGACGTCGGGATTGGCGTCGAGAAACGACATGCATTCATCGAGCGCGCCTTCACAAAGCTGGGCATCGCTGTTGAGCAACAACAGGACCCGTCCAGAAGCGGCTCGAATGCCCTCGTTGCAACCCGCCGCGAAGCCCACATTCGAAGCCAGCTTCAGGAGTCGGACGTCTGGAAAACCGGCGCGAACGGCTTGTTCGGTGCCATCTTCTGAGCCGTTGTCGACAACGATCGTCTCGATGACTTCCGCACAGGACCGCCGGGCGCGGTCGATCGATGCGAGGCAATCGAGTACCAGGTCGCGGGTATTCCACGTGACCACGATGATGGAAAGATCCGTCACCTCGCGCTTTCCGCTGCATCGACGGGTGGAATCATGCGCGTCTCACCCAATAGCTCGATGATGGCAGCCAAAACGTCCCGAGGCGGGATGACCCGCATACAGGTCGCGGCACTGCATCCCCGCCGGCACGGGCTGCAGCCCAGGGGTCGCCGGACCACCCGAGACGGCGTCCCCGCGAACGGTGCATTCTCGACCGGGTCGGTCGGGCCGAGGATCTGCACGACGGGTGTCCCGACCAGAGACGCGACGTGAAGTGGGCCCGAATCACCTCCGACGAACACGCGGCAACCCGCGAGCAGTTCGGCCAGATCCTGGAGCCCAGGGGTCTGCGGCGCGAGTTCGGCAGTTCCAGATGCCGCCGCCACGACCTCGGAAGCGAGCCTGCGATCGTCCCGGCCTGGGCCCCAGGTCACGATGGACCGGACTCCGGTAGCGGTGAAGATCCCGCGTGCGAGTTCCCCGAAGGACGCGACTGGATAGCGTTTGTGAGGTGCGCCATCGCTGCTACCCGGGTGGAGCGCCACCGGACGATTGCCGCCCTGTTGCGAAGCCTGCACGCCGAATTGCAATTCGTCGTCGGTAGCCCCAATCGACAGAAAACCGACGAGCGCTGCATTTCTGTCGTACCGGCTCATCTTGATCCGCGGCAGTGAAGCGCGCGCCGTCGCGAACGCATACGAGAACTCCCGACCGAAGGGAGGCCCGTAGCCGACTCGGGTTCTGGCACCGGTCGCCCTCGAGAGTACCCCCGAGCGGGCGATCGAATGGAAGTCGATCACGAGATCGAACCTTTGACCGCGAAGGTCGCGAACGAAACGCGTCGCCTCTCGCGCAGCGCGAACCCAATGCAAACTGCGAAGGTCCCTCATGAGTGAACCTCGGGGAAAGACGATCACTTCGTCGATCCACGGCTGCGCCCGCAGCAGGCCCGAAGCGGCCGGTTCTACCAACCAGGCGAAATGGGCGGCGGGATATGCCGCGCGAATTCGTCGCGCAGCCGGAAGTGTTCGCACGACATCGCCTACCGCTCCCAGACGCAGCACTGCAATGCGCGTCGCAACCGGTGGCATCGCGAGCGGATTGGTGCACGCCACGGAAGTGCCGTTCGAAACGGAAATGGCGCGCCTCGCGAATAGGGGTGGGGGCAGATAGGATACAACCCCATGCGGCCGCCTCGCACCCTTTCGCGCTATGTGATCCGGGAAGTCCTGGGCTACACAGCGCTGGGACTCGCGACCATCACCATCATCATGGTCACTCAGAACCTGTTCCGGTTCTTGGACGAGATGATCTCGGCCGGAGTGCGTCTCGAGGATTTTGCAATCATCGTCGGCTCGCTGTCGTTGATGCTGGCGACCTACAGCGTTCCGATCGCGTTCTTGTTCGGCGTGCTGCTCGCCCTCGGAAGGATGGCGGCCGATTCGGAAGTCACCGCCATGCAGGCTTGCGGGGTCGGTTTTCAAGCGATCTGGAGACCGATGTTCGGCCTGGGCATCGGGATGTCTCTCGTCACCGCCTACCTCTTCGTCGAGGCCGAGCACGTCGCGCAACTCACGCTGCGCCGCGTCGTCAAGACAATGGCTGCGCGCGGAGGCTTCATCGAAGCCGGGAGATTTCGCCGGCTGGGCGAGCGAGTCCTGTTCGTATCGAATGTGGACGAGGACGAAAAGCTGCGCGGCGTGGTGATCTCCGATCGAACCGTCGACTCCAGATCGATGATGATCTTCGCCGAGTCCGGGGAAGTCAGTTGGAAGCAGGACGAAAACGAGGTGGAGTTTCGACTCAGCAACGGCGACATCCACGTCGAACCTCGCGACTACTCCACAGACGCGATCTACCAGCGCATCGGATTCCAATCGTTCGTCTACACGCTGGATTCGGAGTCATTGTTCGGGAGCAACTTCGACCTCCTCCGGCCGCGAGAGATGACTCTGGCCCAGCTCCGGGAAGTCGTCGCGTTGGCTGAATCCGGAGAATCTCTGAATCACCTTCGGCGTAAGGACCCGGTACGATACGAACTGCAGATCCATCGCAGAATTGCGCTGCCCTTCGCACCGTTCATATTCGCATTCGTCGGTGCACCGTTGGGATTGAGCCGCCGGCGTGGCGCGCGCTCGTGGGCGACCCTGATCTGCGTCGCGCTGATATTCACCTACTACGCGATGATGACTTTCAGCGAATTCCTGGCAGTCCAACGCTTCGTGCCGGCGCTGGTCGCGCTGTGGGTACCGAACTTCCTGTTCGCCGGCGCGGCCGTGTTCCTGCTCTATCGATCCCATCGAGTTCGCTGATGGCGCGGACGGCCGGCGGATGGCAGCCGGATCCGATCGCCGGCTTCCAGCGCTGGGAGGAAGCAGGCCGGGTTCTGATCGTCGCCGACCGGTGGGTCGATGCGGTTTCGAAGCTTCGCCTTTTCGAACCGGGAAACCTCCAGCGAGCTCTTTCCGGCGCGATGTCGACGGAGATTCCGAAAGACCTGCGCGCATTCGACCGAGCCTCGGGCCGGGGTCCGACTGTCGTCTTACCGCTCGCGGGATCGGATTCCTATCTGCATCTGCGCCCGGTCCGCCATGGCGGATGGTTCGGAAGTCTGCTGGGCGCGAGACTGCTCGGGCTGAGTCGCCCACTCGATGAACTGCGGGTGACTGCGTCGCTCGCCGCGCGAGGTGCCCCTGTCCCGGGACCGGCACTGGTGATCGCTGAGCGCTCGGGCGCATTTTGGAACGCCGCGGTCGGAACCGTATTCGAGCGAGATGCGATGGATGGCGTTGCCTTCCTCAGTGCTGCGCCCGGGCGGAAAACCTTGTTGGCTGCAGCAGGGGCGGCAGGTCGCGCCATTCGCCGCTTCCACGAACACGGTGGTTCGCACCCGGATCTGCATCTCGGCAACTTGCTGGTTCGCGTCGATTCGAATGGCGGGAGCGAAGTCATCGTGGTGGATCTCGATCGCGCAAAACAGACCGATGCAGTCACACCCTCCCAGCGAATGCGGGAGCTGATGCGACTGGAGCGCTCGGTGATCAAGCGAGGGCTCTCCCAGATCGTCGACGCACGCTGCCATGCCAGGTTCCTGGCCGAATACACCCGTGGTCAGCGCGGGCTACGCCGTCAACTGCTCTCGTACGTCGGGCGCGAAAAGCTTCGAATCGCTTTCCACTCCTTCCATGGCCTTCGATATGGAAAGCGAACTGGAAAATCTCATCGAGAGTCCCACGAGAAATCCTGAGTTCAGCGAGCGGCGAGGCCCAGCCGATCGATCAACCCGTCGAGCAGCTTTTCCGAATCGGCGACTTCCAATTCGATCGACAGCACGCGAACATCGATGCCAGCAACCCACGAGGGCGTGATCTTCACCGCGTCCTTTTCGGTGGTGACCCAGACCGACACATCCGTCGGCAGCTCGCGGAGGTCACTGCTTCGATAGCGGTGATGGTCACCGAACGTGCGCTCCGCGACGACACGCGCGCCGAGACGCTCGAGTGTGCGTCGCAGCGAATCCGGTCGCGCGAGCCCGGCGATCAATCCCACCTCTGTGCCGGCGAGGCTTTCGGGCGGCTCGGCGACGCCGCCCTCCAATGACCGCAGCCCGCGCGGCTTCTTGTACGCGGTAAAATATTGTGTCTCCGCATCCAGAGACTGGAGGGTCTCCCGATCGGCCGGCGGAAGCGCTGAAGGCTCGCCATCGACGACTCCAATCACGTCGGCGAATCGAAGCGCTGAGAGCGGCTCGCGCAAGGGCCCGCGCGGCAGCACTTTCCGGTTACCGAAACCGAACTCGGCGTCGATCATCACGATATCCACATCGCGATGAAGCGGGTGGTGATGGAAGCCGTCGTCCAAAACGAGCACTTCGGCACCGAACGCGGAACAGGCCCGCAACCCCACGGCAACCCGATCGGCGCCAATCAACACGGGAACTCCCGGCACCATGCCCGAGAGAATCATCGGCTCATCGCCGGCCAGCTCTGCACGACTGAGCACGAAGCTGCCATCGGATACCGGAACGATCGGATCGCCCGCGCGAGTCGCGCTGCCGCCCGCATACCCGCGACTGGCGATCACCACCGCGTAGCCGCGGTCGCGCAACGAATTGGCCAGCCATGCGGCGGTCGGCGTCTTGCCGGTACCTCCGACCACCAGGTTGCCAACACTCACTACCGGAATCGGCAGGACTCTTTTCCGTCCCGCCCGATACCACGCGCGATGGAGCCTGGCGCCGGCCCCGTAGATCCATGCCGGCGGGGCCAACGGAAGCAGCAAGCAGCGCCAGAGCAGGCTCTCTTCGCGCTGTTGGACCCACGGCGGTAGCAGGCTCACAGTGCGCCGGTCGACGCCGCCAAGATCGCCGCTTCGATCAGCGCGCAGGTTCGTTCACCGCTGCCGCGGTGACGCAGCAACGCGGCTTGTCCCCGCTCGGCTGCAGCGCGAGCGCGATCCGGTTCCTTCAGCAGGTCGACGACCGCGTCCCCCAGATCCGATGCGTCCGACACCATCCGTCCGGCACTCGAGGGCTACTACGACCTCCTCGCCGCCGACGTCGGCGTGTTCCGGCTGGTCTTCAACGATGCGGCCATCCAGTCAGGACCCATCGGCCAGCAGATTCGACTCCAGGCCCGCGAGTTCTTCAGCCACCTCGTCGGCGACGAGCCCAGCGTCGAAGACCGCATCAGGGCCGCAGCCGCTGTGGGCACGATCCGACTCTCCCTCGAACAGCCCGGCGTCGAACCCTCAGTGCACAGAGCCCGCATCGTCAACCGGGCAATGCTGCTGATGGAAGACTGACTTGTAGCTGCCTGCAGCCAGCGGCTGCTGCAGGGTCCTTGCGACTCGGCTGGGCCTGTTTGACCGGAGCTGACGGACAGTCGAGTCTCTCCGGCGACTCGGCGAAGCCGTGAGCCGCTCCACACGCCATATCTGCCGAGCACGGCCGGAGTCCCCAGAGGACTCTGGCGCAAC
>JAJDAM010000304.1 GCA_029261905.1 Deltaproteobacteria bacterium | reverse complement strand
ACCCAGGCGCGGGGGTTCGCGGCGAGCGCGACCGAAGCGGTCGTTGCGTTGGCGGCGACGCGCGGTGCCGTCGGCATCGGCCCGGGCTTGGGGCGTGAGGCCGAGACACAGGCGTTTGTCGCGGAACTCGCCAAGCGGCTCGATGTTCCGATGGTGGTCGACGCGGATGGATTGTTTCCGTTTGCGGCAGAGCCGGGCTTGCTCGCGGCGCGCACCGCTCCGACACTGCTGACGCCCCATCCCGGCGAAGCCGCCCACCTGCTGGGCGTCGAAGCAGCCGACATCAATCGTGACCGGCCCGCGATGGCTCGAAGGCTCGCGGCGCAGACTGGCGCCGTCGTAGCGTTGAAGGGAGCCGCGACGACGATCGCGGCGCCCGATGGGCGCTTGGCGATCAATCCAACGGGCGGGCCCGCGCTGGCCACGGGTGGGACCGGCGACGTGCTGCTCGGAATGGTGGTTGGATTGCTCGTACAAGGTCTCCCCCCGTTCGAGGCGATGGTGGCCGCCGTCTTCATTCACGGGGCAACGGCGGACCGCCTGGCGGAAAGCACCGGATCGTCCGGAATGATCGCGACGGATCTGGCTGATGCGGTTCCGGCCACGATGAACGAACTGCGCCGATTGGCAGTAGACGCCTGTGCGGCCCCTTGGGTCTCGAAGGCCGGACTCGTACCGTTTTCGGATGGCTTTGCAGTTTCATTCCCCGAACCCTGAGACCACACAGCGCGCTGCCACGCGGTTGGCGACCGCCGTGCCACCGGCGGGCCTGTTGGTGATCCTCACTGGGCCGTTGGGCGTCGGCAAGACGGTATTCGCCAAGGGATTGGCGGTGGGGCTCGGGATTTCGGCTGAGGACGTGACGAGCCCCACTTTTGCGATCTGCAACGAGTATCACGCCCCCGACGGCCGCCGTCTGGCCCATGCCGATGGCTACCGGCTGGCAGACGCGCGTGAACTCGAGGACGCGGGATTCTTGGATTGGCTCACGGCTGGGACGCTGGTGGTCCTCGAGTGGGGGGAGCGATTTCCCGAAGCGTTGCCGGCCGATCGCCTGGAGGTGGTGTTGTCCCGCGTGGAGGATGACGATCGGGGCACCCATCGGCGCCTAAAAGCGATAGCTTCCGGACCCGCTTCCCGCGATGCATTGCAGGAGTGGGAGAGTCAGCTGCTCCGCGACGGCCCTCTCTGAAAGCTGCCTGCAACCGACCACCCCCAATCATCAAGAGCACTTCATGGCGATAATCGTTCAGAAATACGGCGGTACCAGCGTCGGCGATGCGGAGCGGATCCGACGCGTCGCAGCGCGCGTGGTCGAGACCTATCAAACCGGAAACCAGGTCGCCGTCATAGTGTCGGCGATGGGCGGCGAGACGGATGGTCTGGTCGCGCTGGCCAGGGAGTTGGGCGGTGCCGAGCCGCTTGCGCGCGAGTACGACGTGCTGTTGTCGACCGGCGAACAGAAGACGATCGCGCTGCTGGCGATGGCGATCGATCAACTGGGGGTCCCTGCGCGATCGTTCACCGGCATCCAGGCTGGCATTCGTACCGATGGGGATCACCAGCGCGCGCGAATCCTCGAGATCGACTCGGGTCGCATCCAGGGCGTGCTCGATGCTGGAATCGTCGCGGTGATCGCCGGTTTTCAAGGACACGACGACGACGGCAACATCACGACTCTCGGGCGAGGCGGCTCGGACACGACTGCGGTAGCCGTGGCGGCTGCCATCGGCGCCGATGTGTGCGAGATCTATACCGATGTCGACGGGATCTTCACGACGGATCCGCGCGTGGTTCCCAACGCGCGCAAACTCGAGCGCATCTCTTACGACGAGATGATCGAACTGGCTAGCCTGGGCGCGCGCGTGCTGCAGACCCGCTCCGCGAGGTTTGCGATGCGCTACAAGGTGCCGCTTCACGTGAGATCGTCGTTCCATTCGGAAACGGGAACATGGGTTGTCAGCGAGGAGGAGGTCATGGAGCGACTGGTGGTTTCGGGTGTTACCTACAACCGAGATGAAGCCAAAATTCGGGTGCCGGGCGTCAAGGACCACCCGGGTGTGGCGGCGCGGGTGTTCACCCCGCTGTCCGAGGCGGGCATCGTGGTCGACATGATCATCCAGAACGTGTCGCACGATGGCACGACCGACTTGACGTTCTCGGTGGCGCGCGAAGGCTACGAGCGAGCGATGGCGATCGCCCAGAGTGCCGCAGATGAGATTGGCGCCGCACCCGTCGAGGGCGATACCGACATCGCGAAAGTCTCGATCGTTGGCCTCGGCATGAAAGACCACGCCGGGGTCGCAGCGAAGATGTTCCAGGTGCTCGCCGACGAGGGCATCAACATTCAGCTGATCTCTACCAGCGAGATCAAGGTCTCGGTGGTGATCGCCGAGCGATACACCGAACTCGCGGTACGGGCACTCCATGCTGCGTTCGTCGATGATGGCGCCGCGGAGCCTACCCCGGAAGTCTGAGCCCCAATCGCCGTGCGTCCCTGTCCTGGAGGATGATGGAAGGTCCTACCGCCCGCGCGGGTCTCGCATTCGCAGTCGGCCTGTTTGCCTGGACGGTGATCGAACCAGACGAGATCGCCGCTCCCTGTGTGGCGCCGGTCCAACACGAGGCGGTCGGAGGCCATACCACGGTTGTTTCGTGCCGTGCGGGCGACAGTGCGGGCGACAGTGCGGGCGAGAATGCGGGCGATCAGGGGGCCAACTTCGGGAAGCCGCGAGCGGAGAGCAATCTGCGCGGGCCGGCCCGTCGATTGTTCGGACACGCCGTCGACCTCAATTGCAGCGATCCCCTCACGCTACAGACGCTCGCGGGGATCGGCCCAGCGC
>JAJDAM010000303.1 GCA_029261905.1 Deltaproteobacteria bacterium | reverse complement strand
GATGACGTCCGGGTCCTGGCGAACGAATGCCCGCATCGCGTCGGCGAAGCCGAAGTCGAGTTCTTCGGAAATTTGCACCTGCTGGATACCGTGGCAATCGTATTCGACGGGATCCTCGATCGAGATGACCTTGCGGGTCTCGTCTTCTGCGAGCAATCGGAGCCCCGCGTAGAGTGTGGTCGTCTTGCCGCTACCGGTGGGTCCGACCACGAGAACGAGACCACCGGGGTTCGCCAGCAATCGCTCGTAGGAGCGGCCCACTTCAGGGGAGAAGCCCAGATCGCCAATCGACTGCAGCGGGGCGCTCTGGGGAAGCAATCGCATGATCAGGTTCTCGCCGTCGACAGTCGGCTGGCTCTGGGTGCGAACGAAGAAGTGCTGGCCGCCCACGACCGTGCGGAACTGTCCACCCTGTGCGAGTCGCTGTTCGGAGATGTCGAGTCCCGCTTTCACTTTGAAGATGCGGACGATTCTCCGGAGTTGCTCCCTGCCGATTTCGTATCGCGACAAGCGGCGAAGATCTCCATCGACACGGATTCGGACCCGCACCCCAGCGGGTCCGTTCTCCAGATGAATGTCGGAAGCGCGGTCAGAGAGAGCCTCGACCAGCAGCGTTTCCGCCATTGCGACGCTCGCGACCTGGTTCCGGACATCGTGTTGGAGCAGATCATCGACCGGTGTCTCGTCGCGAAGTCGAACGGGAACGGCAGCGTCGTCCAGGTCCAATGCCCACTGCAGGCGGCGGAATGTCGTTGGTGTCACGACGATGTACTCGAGTTCTTCGACTCCAAACTCTCGTCGGAGCTTGCGGGACGCTCGGCCCGGGGAATCGCTGGCAATGTGCAGCACGACATCATCGAGTGTGAACGGAATCACGCGGTGTTTCTCTCGGAATTCGTGGGACAATCGGCTACAGATCGCGCGGTCCAGCCGCGGTAGCACGTCGTGCGCGTCCGCGTACTCGAGTTGGTGTTCGCGCGCCAGGCTTTGCGCGGCATTCCGTTCATCATCGGGTGACGTCGCGTCTCGTTCGGCCGATCCAGGGCGCGGGTTCTCGTCCGGCCCAAAGAGCGTGCCCAATTCGGCCTCCGCTTCGGCCACCCCTCGCTTCAATGTGTCGAGAAGATGTCTCAGTCGGTCCATTGCGCGTCTCCACCGGGCGCTCGAACGACGTCTCACCTGCGACGTCGCGGAACCCTCGACTTCTGAATCGGCAGAATCACCGGACGTATGAAGTCGATTTGAGCCAGTGTGGAGCGGTCAGAAGCCGGCTGGAATCGGCGAACCCTCGAGTTCAGGCCGCCTTCGCCTCGCCCGACCGCGTCAGCACCAAGCGCGTGAGGATGGGGCCGAACAGCTCGAACACGATGGTGCCCCCGACGGTTGCCGTGAGAATTTCTGCGCCCAATTCCGGTACACGCTGGGAGACGACGAGCGCCATCCCGATCGCGATACCGGCCTGTGGGAGCAATGCCACCCCGACGGTCCGGACCGACTCGGAGGTTCCGGCAAGGCGAGATCCGAGCCATCCACCCACCAATCGACCGAGTACCCGCAATGAAACGTAAGCGAGTGTGAGACCTGCGGCTGCGCCTTGTTGGGACAGATCGAGCGAAGCACCCGAAAGCACGAAAAAGAGCACGAGCAACGGCCACTCGATTCCTTCGATGGCCCGAAACGGGCGGCGATGGTGGCGGGCGAGATTCGCGACGACTACGCCCATGGTCATCGCCGCCAACAGGAACGAGACGTCGAACAGCAGTGCGACCCCGCCGCATAGCAGGACTCCGCCGAGAGCCTCGGCCTGTGTCGGTTCCCCGATGCGTACGCGGCCTGTCAGCAGCGCGATCGGGATTCCGATCGCTGCGCCCACGATGATGGCGCCGCCCAGCTCGAGGAGCCCCTCCACGACTACACCCTGTGCCGCGTCCGGGCTCTGCAGCCCAAGCACCAACGCCAAAGCGATGCTCATCACGATGATTCCCCACGCGTCGTCGATCGCGACGACGCCGATCAGGGTCTTCGTGAACGGCCCCCGCGATCGAGTCTCGTGCACGACATCGCTCACAGCTGCGGGATCCGTCGAGGTGGAAATGGCGGCGAGCAACAGCGCGACCGAAATCGGCCAGCCGAGTGCGAGGAGTCCCGCAGCCACGACTGCTGCTGTGACCCCGACGACCACGATCGAAATGACGAGTACTGCGCGGCCGTGGTCGCGGAGCAGTGCCAGCGTGAGTTCGCCCCCCAGCAGGAATGCCACCATCACCAGCGCCAGATCCGCAACAAAGGGGAACCATGCCACACTCGATGCATGGAAGAGGTCGAGGCCGAGCGGCCCGACACAGACGCCGAGCAGCAACAACAGCGTGACCCGTGGGAGCCGAGTGCGTCGGCCGAGAACATCTGCAGCGAGACCGGCCAGAAAGATGGCACCCAGCGTAGTGAGCCCGATGGCGATCGTGTCGGTGCCCATCCGGAGATGCCCTCCTTGCGGACGATGCTACGTCGCGCGTCTCACCACGTCGCCGGGAATCGTACCACCACGAGGACTAACCCGGTTGCACAGTGGGCCGTTGTGGATTTCTTTGTCTACCATCGAATCATCATGGAGAAATTCAAACGAGTACTCGCGGCACTCGACATGGGGGCAACTGGATCTGCCGTCACGGCAGGTAGCCGGAAGGCACTCGAGCGTGCGGTCTGGATCGCACGCCGTGTGGGTGCCTCTCTGACGGTCCTGCATTCGGACCGAGAGGAAGAACACTGGGATTCAGAGACCGAAGGCTTCGTGCAGGGCCGGGCCGGGCACAGCGATCGAAAGAAGATCATCGATGAGATCCTCGGCAGACTCTCGACCGAAGACCTGAAAACCCATGTCACGGTCCGGTCTGAGTCTGCGTGGCTGGCCATCATCCAAGAGGTTCTTCGCGAGAACATCGACATCGTGGTGGCGGCGAAGCGAACCGATATCAAATCCGATGGTCGAAAACTCGGAACGGTCGCGCGAAAGCTGCTGCTCAAATGTCCCTGCGCGGTGTGGCTCGAAGATCCCAGAGCGTCGCGGGATCCGTCGATCATCGTCGCGGCAACAGACCTGACGCCGGTTGGAGACCGTGTCGTCGAGTTGTCGGCGGCTGTGGCGGTCGCACTCGGCGCGGAGCTGCATGTCGTGCACGCCTTTTCTCTTTCGATGGCAGCGCAGCTCGAAGGGGGTGACGAGCGTCTCGCTTTCGAGCGACAACAGCGCAGCGATGCGTTCGCGCACATCGAAGGGATCTTGGCGACGACACAGGTCGGCGAAGCAGCCAAGATCCACGTCGGTCTGACGTCTCCGACCCAGGCGGTTCTCGAAAGTGTAACGCGTCTCAGTCCGGGGCTCGTCGTCATGGGGACCGTGTCTCGCGCCGGTATCCCAGGAATGTTGATGGGCAACACCGCGGAGCGATTGATCGATCGCATCGATTGCGCGTTGCTTGCGATCAAGCCGAAGGAATTCGTATGTCCAGTGACTCTCGACGCAGTTCCGGATTGACCCGATAGTCCTGGGCCAGGCATCGCGCCGCGGTTCAGATCTTTGCTCGTTCGCGACTCGAGTCGATCAACGCGCGTAGCTCCTGCAGCTGTTCGCGGACGGAATCCGGCAGGTGCAAGCCCTGCAGCCCGCCATACGGTCCGGCAGTACGCGCGGCGAGAAGCTCGAACGCCCGGTCGGCGAATGGGCCGTCCGGCTGGGTGCGGATGGCCGTCTCCAGATGGAGTTCGGATTTCGGTGCCGAGAAGGGGCCCAGTCCCCGAGCTTCGAT
>JAJDAM010000302.1 GCA_029261905.1 Deltaproteobacteria bacterium | reverse complement strand
CTGCCAATCCTGCAGGTAGTCGCGCTGCGCTTCCGTCATCACCTCGATCGGTGTGATCGGCAACCGAACCGGCGATGGTGGAGGTGCATTTTCGGCCAGCCAGTTTCTCGCATACTGCTGGAATTCGGTCTGGTCCGTGTTCAGCTGGGCCTCGGCCATCGGTGTTCTCCTGACGATCGACAGCTCGAGGATGGGCTTGCGATTCGAGTGTCGCGTGAATTCAAAGGGCAGGGTGTGTTCGACTCATGGTGTGGCGCCAGGCGCGCTGCGTCCACCCCGGACCGTGACGGCGTTCAGCCGTCGAACTCGGGCTCATAGACGACCTCGCCGGAGAACCCTCTCGCCGCGCCAGGTGTCAGTTCGGCTGCGAAGAACGCGGGGTCGAATTTGTCGCTCTTGTAGAACAGGCCCAACGGGCGCGCAGCGACGAATCCGAATCGTGGGTAGTACGCGGGGTGTCCCAGCACGAAGACCAGCGATTCTCCGATCTGGGCGCAGGTTTCGAGCCCGCGGCGGCACAGCTGCGACCCGACCGCGAGCCGCTGGAAGTTCGGGTCGACGGCGACCGGTCCCAGCGCGATGGCTCGACGCAGCTCCGGCCCAACGTGCACCGGCGAGAAATAGATGTGCCCGACCAGCTCTCGCTCGCCGTCCGCATCCATCGTGACCGCGACGAGCGAAATCTCCGGATCCACCCGACCACGCAGTGCGGCGACCAGCAGCGCTTCGTCGGGTTGCCCGAACGCTCGCTCCACGATGTCCTGGACGCGGTCGTAGTCCTCCGGCGTCTCGCGTCGAATGGAAACGGAAAGCTCGCTCATGTCGTACTCCTCATTCGGTCAGTCGCGTGCAGACGGATCGCTCGCAAAACCCGGTTCCGCTACAACACATTAGACCCGTCGGAGAGGCCGGGCATCCAACCCACTGGGTTGCAGCAGTCGGAGGAGCGCATGCGTGGGGTTCGGGTGATCGGCAGGGCGCTCGCGGCAAGCGTCGTGCTGTGCATGGCCTTCGGTTCTTTCGCGGTCGGATTCGGCGAGGAGCTGAGGCTCCAGGCATTGAACGATGACCCGATCGAGCTGGAGATCGAGCATCCGACCCCAGGCAGCACGGTTTCGGATTACGGCTGCGGCGCGTTCGTTGCGGGTCGCGCGTTTCGCGGCGGCTTCGATGTCGCCCTCGTGCTCGACACCTCCGGATCGACCGCAGAGCCTTCGGGTGCGGACATCAATCGCAATGGGACGATCGGCACGCGCCGCGGTGTCGGGCAGAACTGGATTCCGGGCAGTCGCAGCAGCGATAGCGGCGATTCGGTGCTTGCTGCCGAGGTGGCTGCCGCAGAACGCCTGCTCGGCGACCTCGATCCCCGGATCACCCGCGTATCGGTCATCAGCTTCTCGGGCGGATATGAACCGGGTTCGTCCTACTGGCGCCGTGGTCAGGAAGATCGTCCGGCGAGCATCACCCACATCCCGCTGACGCACGATTTCCGACGGGTGCGCGATGCGCTGCGTGCACTGCGACTGGCTGGATCGGATGGGGGCACCGACATGGCGGCGGGGGTGCGCCGTGGCTTCGTCGAACTGAGCGGCTTGCAGGGCGCCCGCTCCAAGCGCAACGACCAGAACCAGAAGCTGATGTTTTTCTTTACCGATGGCGTCCTGGAGCGTGGAAAAGACTACGTGGCGCTACTCGAGGCGGCCCGCCAGGCACATCGTCTCAACGTGCGCGTCCACACCTTTGCGATCGGTGACTCGGCGGTGCAGCTTCCGGTCGCGGCGGTCCAGCTCGCCGACATGACGGGCGGCGAGTTCACTCCGGTCGCCAACCCCGGACAGCTGTCGGCCGTGTTGGAGACGATCGAATTCGCAGACCTCGATCAGATTTCGATTCGCAGTCGCCCGCTCGGCGTGGATGCGGAACTCGTGAGCTGGGCCGCAGATGGAAGCTGGGGTGGCTTCGTCAAGTTGGCGACCGGAACGAACCGGATCGAAGTCACGGCACGGTTGGGCGATGGATCGCTCGTGACCCAGCACGTCGATATCAAGGGCAATCACTCGAAGGATCCGCCGTCGATTCCCAACCCCTTGTTGGATCGCTTCACGAATCTGCGCAAAGAGTGCCTGCACCGGATTCGCGGCGAAGCCATCCTGACCGAGCGGGCCGCAGACAAGCACGCTCTGAAGCTGTTGAAACTTGAAATCGAGCGCGAACGACTGCGTGCGCGGGAGCGCGTGAAGGAGCAACGCAAGTCGTTGGAACTCGAGGTCGAAGAAGAAGACGTCGATCCGGTTCGATAATCCACTGCCGGCCGTCCGGAATCGGGTGACTATTCCCTCATCGCCAGCCCCTTCGTCGGCGTTCATGAATTTCTGTTGCCTGTTCCCCCCTGTTTCTGGCAGCATGCAGCGCAGCCGACGACGAGCCCATGCTGGTCCGACGCGCGCAAGCCCGCCTCGTGCCTCCAGAACTCTGCCCCCGGTCTGACCCAGAACTCTGACCCAGAAAAAGGAGCATCGATCACCCGATGAATCGCCTGATTCGGATGTTCAGCACCTCGATCGGTCGAAAACTGGTCATGGCCGTCACGGGTCTGATCTTGTTCGTTTGGTTGCTGGGTCACATGCTGGGAAACATGGCGCTGTTCCAGGGCGCCGATAGCCTCAACAGCTACGCGGCCTGGTTGCAGGGACACCCCTCGCTGTGGGTGATGCGCACCTCGATGCTGCTCGTGTTGGCGGTTCACATCTACGTCGCACTGACATTGGCGATGGAAAATCGCATCGCGCGTTCGAGCGGCTATGCGGTGCGCACCTTTCAAACCAGCGGATCCTCTCGGTACATGGTGATCACCGGTGGGATCGTCGTGTTCTTCCTCATCTATCACATTCTGCATTTCACGCTGGGTGTCGTCACACCGGAGTTTCACGATGGCGTCGATGCTGCTGGCAATCACGATGTGTATTCGATGGTTGTGCGGAGTTTTCAAAATCCGGTGCTGGCAGGCAGCTACATCGTCGCAATGCTGCTGATCGGGACCCACTTGCTCCACGCCACGCGCAGCATGTTCCAGACGGTGGGGGTCAACCACGAAAGCTACAACGGCACCATCCGTATATTCAGTCAGATCGCCGTGGCGCTGTTCGTCATCGGTAACTGCTCGATGCCAATCCTGGTACTGGCCGGCGTGATCGGCTTGGAAACCAGGTAAGGGGAGATCACGTTGGAACTCGACAGTCGCACTCCCGACGGGCCCCTCGAGGAGAAGTGGGAAAAGAGCCGCTTCGACATGAAGCTGGTCAACCCGGCCAACCGGCGCAAGTTCACCGTCATCGTGGTGGGTTCGGGGCTGGCGGGAGCCTCCGCGGCCGCAACGCTCGGCGAAATGGGTTACGACGTCCACTGCTTCTGTTTTCAGGACAGTCCCAGGCGTGCGCACAGTGTTGCCGCTCAAGGCGGGATCAACGCGGCCAAGAACTACCAGAACGACGGCGACAGCGTTCATCGGCTGTTCTACGACACGATCAAGGGAGGAGACTTCCGCTCCCGCGAGGCGAACGTGTATCGCCTTTCACAGATCAGCTCGTCGATCATCGACCAGTGTGTCGCGCAGGGTGTGCCGTTTGCACGCGAGTACGGCGGTCTGCTCGATAATCGTTCGTTCG
>JAJDAM010000301.1 GCA_029261905.1 Deltaproteobacteria bacterium | reverse complement strand
TCGATGGCCTCGCGCAGGGTGTCGCGGAGTTCGAATTGGGCGATCGGGTCGGGGTTCCGTGGCTCGGCGGAAGCTGTGGCTCATGCCGCTACTGCGCGATGGGCTGCGAAAACCTGTGCGACGAGGCCGTCTATACCGGCTATCAGGTCGACGGAGGCTTCGCGGAATTCTGCCTCGCCGACGCACGGTTCTGTTTCCGGCTTCCGCCCGACATCACCGATTTGGATGCGGCTCCACTGCTCTGCGCCGGCTTGATCGGTTATCGAGCACTTCGATTCATCGGTGACGCACAACGAATCGGATTCTTCGGTTTCGGCGCTTCTGCACACATCCTGATCCAGATCGCGACCCACCAGCGGCGCGAAGTTTTCGCATTCACGCGTCCCGGTGACGACTCGGGACAGCAGTTCGCCCGATCTCTCGGCGCCAGTTGGGCGGGAGCCTCCGGGGATGTACCGCCACGCGAACTGGACGCCGCGATCCACTTCGCCCCCGTCGGCGACCTGGTGCCAGTCGCACTGCGGGCTGTCGCGAAGGGCGGTGTGGTCGTTTGTGCCGGAATCCACATGAGCGATATCCCGTCGTTTCCCTACGAACTCCTGTGGGGCGAACGCGTGTTGCGATCGGTCGCAAATCTGACTCGAAACGACGGTGTGGAGTTCTTCGCAATGGCACGAGAGGCCGGAGTTCGTACCCAGGTGACCGGCTACGAACTCGCCGAAACCAACTGCGCCCTCGATGACCTCCGCGCGGGGCGGGTCGAAGGCGCAGCCGTCATTCGGATCGGGGAGTAGCGAGCGGCAAGCCGCCCGCTCAGCGGGTCATCGCGCGTCGTCGCGCAGCAGCACCTTGGATTTCTCGAAACCCTCGATCTGGTGTTGCCGAAGCGATAGCCATTCCTCGAGAACCTCTGCATTGTGCTCGCCGCGATGGGGTGCAGGGCCACGAATGCCCGAATCTGCGTCCGAAAACTCATACGGTGCCTGGATCACCTTTCGCTTCCCGGCACCGCGGTCGTCGATTTCGGCGTACACACCGGACGCCTGGAGGGTCGGGGAGTCCAGGACTTCGTGCATCGATCGAACGACACCCCAAGGCAGCTCCGCTCGTTCGAGATCCCTCTCGAGTTCCGCGCGATCGGTGTACGAGGAGACTTTCTGCCGCACGGCGCGCTCGCGATTGGCGATCTTCTCGTCGAGGCTGGCACCATCGGGAGCCGACACTCCGAGCACGGTCTTGAATTGGTGCCACAATCCCTTCCATTGCGAGGAGATCAGTATCGGCCCACCGACTGCATCGAAAACATGCCCTCCGAGGCGCTCGGGCGGCAGGTCATCGTCGAGCAGGTGATGGCTGTAGTCATCGGTCGCCACCATCGCGCGCAGCATGCACAGATCTACGTGTTGCCCCAGACCGGTTCGCTCACGCATGTGAAGCGCTGACAACAAGCCAATCGTCCCGTGCAGCGCCGAGTACGAATCGGCCAACGAGAAGATCGGGTCCGTCGGCGAGTTGCCGTCCATTTCGGCGTGACGTGCGATGTAGCCGGCCTCGGCGTGGATGACCGGAGCGTAGGCCTGCCGATGGGACTCGGGGCCGTTCTGACCGAAACCCGTCACCGACAGCATGATCAACCGCGGGTTTCGCTGCCGAAGCGTCGCGTAGTCCAGCCCCATTCGCGCCATCACACCCGGCCGGAAGTTCTCGATGAGCACGTCGGCGCGATCCGCCAGCCGCCGCACCAACTCGGGCCCGTCGGCAGTCTTCAGATCGATGCAGACATTGCGTTTCCCCGCGTTCTGTTGGGTATAGAAGCCCGACAGTCCGTGCTGTTGGACGCCCCAATTGCGTGTGATGTCCGACTCGGGCGGCTCGAGTTTCACGACGTCCGCGCCGAGATCACAGAGCAGCCGCGCGCCGTAGGGCCCCGCCATCACGCGAGACATATCGAGAACCTTCAGGTCCGAAAGGGGGCGATCACGGGTGTCCATGCCCGCATGGTACTGCGACCCGCTTCGACCTCCATCCAACAGGCTGCGGTAAAACTCCATTCGTCGCCCAGCGCAGAGGTTCAGGCTGGAGTATTTCCCCGACCTGCGAGTCGCGTATCGGCGGCAAATGGGGGATGCTCGCGGCGCAATGGCTTCGAACTCAAAGACCGAATCGAACCCCGATCCGAAGCGACCTGCGCCGAAGCTCGCCGGTTATCAGCGCAGGGCGTTGCGCGCTCTCGCCAATCCACTGAAGGCGGTGGTCCAGGTCGGCGAAGCGGGTCTCAGCGCCGGCGTGATGCGCGCCCTCGATGCGGCACTGCTCCAGCACGAACTCGTCAAGGTCCGCATGCGTGAACCGGCGGACAAGAAAGCGGCCGCGGAGGCGCTGGCCGAACGGACCGGAGCGGCACTGTGCGGCCTGGTGGGCCATACCGTCATCCTGTATCGGCCGAATCCCGATGACCCGAACATCGAGTTGCCTTCACGCTGATCCGCTTGTGGATCCGCGCGCTCCGTGATTCAGAGCCGCTGTGTGGTTCGATCGCGCTGGCCATTCGGATCGCGAAATCGTCGTCCATGTCCATCGGCGTCATCAGCGCGACACCATCGAACAATGGGCTGTCGCGAATCGCCGCGACGAGCCGTGCGAAGTGTCTCCAACCCGCTTCTTCGCCTTCGCGCGCCAACCCGCGCAGCAGTTCGGGAGGAATCGCGACCGAAAGTCGACGGGACAACTGCAGCGCCGCCTTCAACGACAACACCGGTAGCAGCATCGGCGTAATCTCGAGATCCGGGTGTTCCTTCTTCGCAGACTCTGCATACGGGCGCAGAGCATCCAGTTCGAATGTCAACTGGGTTTGTACCGAGTCGGCACCCGCTTCGAGCTTCGGAAGCAGATTTCTCATCACTCGCGAAGGGCTCTGGTGGTGATTCAGCGTTACCGCGATGTGCGATTCGGGAACCCGACGGCGGATCATCCGGACGACTTCGCGAATCTTCGGAGTTTCGACCGAATCGTGAGCCTTGTACTCGCCCCGCACACAGAGCACCCGACGCAACCCGGCTGCGTTGGCGCGCTCGATTTCCGATTCGAGATCCTGCGCGAGCCGACCCCGGTTTGCGACGTGCCATACCGGCTCGAAGCCCGCGTCTCGCAGTGCGATCGAAGCATCGAGACTCGACCACCGGTCTGTGCGGTGAATCACGTTGACGTATGACGGCAAGGCGCCCAATGCGCCTGCCCGGCGCAGCAGCACTGCCGGCCGCAAGAGCTTCGGCGGTGTGATCTCCAGCGAGATGTCGAGTCGACCGACAGCCATCCCGTCGAACATCGCCCGCCGTCATTGACAAGTAAAGTGAAACGTTTGATCGTATATGTTGAATGAAATCAATCAATCTGAACTCACTCTCCGTTGATCTCAACAAGTTGCGCACGTTTTTCGCGATCGCGGAATGCGGCGGTGTCAGCGCGGCCGCCTCTCAACTCTCACTGACCCGCTCGGCGATCAGCCACAGCCTCGCAGGCCTCGAATCATCGCTGGAAGTCACCCTCTTCCACCGCGTGGGCAGGAAGCTCGTACTGACGCGCGAGGGACTGTTGCTTCACAAGGCGTACTCGGAGATCGAAGGACAGATTACGAGCGCGCTCGACGAGATTCGAGACGGCGATCCCGAAGTCCGGGGCTGGATCCGACTCGGCCTCTTCGTAGGATTCTCGCGCCTTCAACTCAGCAGCGTGCTCGAGCATTTTCTCAACGAGTATCCACACGCGCGAGTGCGTACGGTGTACGGCTCCCGTGCGGAGCTGCTCGATGGCCTGTTGGAAGGCCGGCTCGACTTTGGTCTCGCCTTGCAGGGTCCACCGACACCCAGTGCGATCCGCTCTTCTCATCTGTTCGACCAGCAGCTGGTCCTTGCAGTTCGCGATCGTCCGCGCGGGAAGATCGACTTCGATGCCATCTCGCGGCTGTCATTCGTCGATTTTTTCCGAAGCGGGCCTCTGATCGATCGCTGGGTCGCTCATCACTTCGGCAAGCGACATCGAATCGATCGAAGCAGAATCCGCGTGTGGGCCGATTCCAGTTCGGACCTGGCGCTGGAGCTGGCCC
Organism: Deltaproteobacteria bacterium; assembly: GCA_029261905.1. Lineage (GTDB taxonomy): Bacteria > Myxococcota_A > UBA9160 > UBA9160 > SMWR01 > JAJDAM01. The sequence goes on along the minus strand of JAJDAM010000301.1, from coordinate 9,361 downwards.
GCAACGGCGTCGGTGCGACCGTACTCGCGAGCAACCTCGTGGAGCCGCTGCGAAAGCGGAAAGAACTCGCCGTGATTCATGGACCGCGGAAACCATTGCGTGATGGAATCTGGCTCAACGAACTTGCCGACGTCCGCTCGACCCGTATTCAGGCGGCGTTTCGAAGCGCGCTGCTCGAACGCCTCGGCTAGGCGCGATTTCAGATGAGTGTCGTATCGAGATCCGGGACGCGTTTCGGCCGCTCGCGATCTGACGCTCGTTGACACGCGGAGTGGTCGCGATAGGTTCGACAGGGCTCGTATCCAGATCGAATCCCCAGCGCGCGTGGAACCATGGGATCCTTCGGAACTGCGAGTGAAGATTCAGCTGGAGACCCGATGACTCCCGAAAGCGACTACATCGTCAGAGCTCGCGCATTGCAACCCATTGTCCGCGCCGCGGCCGCCGAAGCAGACCGGGAGCGCAGACTGCCATCCCGAGTCGCGGAGGCAATGGCCGATCAGGGTCTCTACCGGGTCGCAGCCCCCAAATGGCTCGACGGCGCGGAAGCCTCACCGGATACCCAGATTCGAGTCATCGAAGCCATCTCGGAAGGAGATGGCGCAGCGGGCTGGAATCTGATGATTGGCATCGAGTCGTTCTCGCTCGCTGGACTCGCCTACGAGAAGGGAACCGATCTGTTTGCGGATCCTGCTGTCATCGTATGTGGCTCGACGGCGAACGTCGGCCGCGCCGATCGGGTCGAAGGTGGCTATCGGGTCAACGGCCAATGGTCGTTCGTCAGCGGTTGCCACAACAGTCGGGTCTTCACAGCGTTGGTGGCCCCCCACGCTGATGGAGAACCGGTCCCCGGCCAGTTTCCGATACAAGCGGCGATACCGAAGGGCGAGTTCGAAATCATCGACTCCTGGAACGTCTCGGGATTGCGTGGCTCCGGCAGCCACGATGTGCGCGTCGACGATGTTTTCGTTCCGGATGAACACATCGGGACCGGGCTCGGAAATGTAAACCGCCAGCGTGTCGCTGATTCCGTGGTCCTGCAGATCCCACTGGGCCCGAGGCTCGCCTACAACAAAGTCGCGGTCGGTTTTGGCATTGCGAGGGCTGCGCTCGACGAGTTCACGAAGCTCGCGACCGGCAAGACGCCGCGCTTTTCCGCGATCAAATTACGCGACAGACCTCACGCCCAGCATGCGATCGCGCGCGCGGAAGTACGTTTGCGTTCCGCTCGTGCGTTGGTGCTCGATAACGCTGCCGCGCTGTGGGATGCCGTTCGGGCGAACCAACAGTTCTCCGACAGATCGCGGGCGCTGTTTGCGATCGCGTGTTCGGACGCGGCGCTCGCGTGCGCAGAAGCGGTCGACACAGTCGCAGAAGCTGCTGGCACGACCGCCAACGAGATCGACTCCCCGCTGGAAAAGCTCGCACGCGACGTTCGTGTGATCCGCCAGCATATGACCGTTTCGCCATCGCTGATCGACGACGGAGGACGGGTGTTGCTCGGGCTCGAACCGGAATCGGTGATGCTGAAGGTCTTTCGCTGACGACGAAGGGCTCGTTGAAACAGACGCCGTCAAGCTCGCGGCAATCGCAGCAACCCCTCTTGTGCGATGGTGGCGATGTGGGCACCGTCGGGGTGGAACACCGTTCCTGTAGCGAGGCCGCGGCTACGAATCATCCCGTGCGCGTTCATGTCGATCAGCAACCAGCCGTCTGCGCGGGCCGGACGATGAAACCACATCGTGTGGTCGAGACTCGCGCCCATCAGTCCGCCTTCCGGTTCGTTCGGAAACGAGCGATGGACAGCCGACATCGGATTGACGTCGGACAGGTATGCCAACGCGCATGCATGAAGCCGCGGATCGTCGGGAAGGCCGTCGGGATACCGCACCCAAGCCATCGAGCGGGGTGGCTTGTCCGGAAGTTCGATGGTGCACTTCAGCGCCCCCGCATCCCACTCCTGCTCGAGATCACTCGGCGACGGCACCTCGGGCAATTGAGCCGACTGCGTTTCGGGGCCGCTCTCGTCGGCTTGAAACGAACAGCTGAGTATCAGGATCGCTCCAGAACTCTGCCGCGCGGCGACTCGACGCGTCGTGAAGGATCGACCATTGCGAACCCGATCGACTTCGTAGCGAACGGGTTCTGCAAGATCACCGCCGAGGATGAAATAGGCGTGCAGCGAATGAAGACTGTGTCCATCGCGAACCGTCTGGGTCGCTGCCCACAATGCCTGCGCGACGACCAATCCGCCGTAGATCCGGCCCCATGAATAGGGAGGGCTCTCGCCAACGAACGTGTCTGGACCGTGGGGTTCGATATCGAAGATGCGGCTCAAGTCGAGTTGTTGTTCGCTCACGGCCAGCGAGCTTAGCTACGATTGTCGAGCGAATCGCGAATCCACCGACGAAACGCGAATGATCTGCGAAACCTCCGAGCCTCCCCAGATTCTCACGGTCGAACAGCGGGAGCCGCGCGAAACATGAACAGTCGATCGACCACGATCCGTCCGATTGGAGAGCCCATGGCAAGTGGCGACAATTCTGAAGCGGGTACCGAGAGCGTCATCGTCGAGCGCAGCGAAACCGGCATCGTCACGGTCACGTTGAATCGCCCAAAGAAGAAGAACGCCATCGACTTTCCCATGTGGCAGACGCTGACCGATGTCTTTCGCGAAGTCGCACAGAGCCCCACCGACCGGGTGCTGGTACTGACCGGAGCAGGGAACGCGTTTTGCGGCGGAGCCGACCTGGCGTCGGGATCCAATGACCCGCGTCATCAACTCGACCTGATGCACTATTTCGGATTCACCGGACTTGCATTGCACGAGATTCCCAAACCCACGATCGCCAAGGTCAACGGCGTTGCGGTGGGCGCGGGTTTGAATCTCGCACTCGGCTGCGACCTGATCGTCGCAGGCGAGAGTGCGCGCTTCTCGGAGATCTTCGCGCAGCGCGGCTTGTCGATCGACCTCGGCGGCTCGTGGCACCTGCCGCGCCTGGTCGGGCTTCACAAGGCAAAGGAACTCGTGCTGCTCGGCGACATCATCGACGCGAAGGAAGCGGAGCGCATCGGGATCGTGAATCGCGTCGTCCCGGATGCCGAGCTCGATGGCTTTGCGGCCGACTGGGCGGAGCGCCTTGCGGCGGGCCCACCGCTGGCACTACAGATGTCGAAGCGAATGCTGAACAGCGGCTCCCAGATGAGTCTTTCCGAAATGCTTCACTGGGAGGCCATGGCGCAGACCGTCACCGGCTCGACGAGTGACACGCGCGAGGCGATGAAGGCCTTCTTCGAAAAACGCACCCCTGAATTCAAGGGCCGGTAGAGGCACTCATCCGAGCACTTCGGATTCGCGTAGCGCTCGCAGATCATCGTCTCCGAGACCGAGATCCGCGCGCAGCACCTCGTCGTTGTGCTCTCCGAGGTAGGGCGCGCGCTTCAGATCGACCTGACTCTCGGACATGCGTGGAGCGAAGCCGAGCAGCGGAACTTCACCGCGTTCGGGGTGTTCGACGGTCTTCACGAACTCGCGCTGCTCGAGATGAGGATCGTGGTAGACGTCTTTCGTGTCCAAGATCGCCGAGCAGGGCACACCTGCCTCGCCGAGCAGCCGCATGACTTCGAATTTGTCGTGCTCGCGCGTCCAGGCCGAAATCTCCTCGACCAGCGCGGCCCCGTTGGCCATCCGCAGTTCGCCCGACTCGAAGCGGGGATCGACGACGAGATCCAGCCGGTCGATCGCGAGACACAACGCGTCCCAATGGGGGCGCGTCACGGTGATCAGATACGCGTAGTCGTTGGGCCCGCCTCCCGCACACCGATACAACCCCGTAGGGGCACCTCCCATCATGTTGCCGAGTCGCGGCACAGCCTGTTCGCCCCAGTTTCCAGCCAACGCGATGCGCGTACGCAGGTAGTAGGTCATCGCTTCTTGCATCGACAGCTCGATGTGTTGGCCCTTTCCCGTTCGCAGCCGCTGGATGTATGCAGCCAGGATTGCCATCCCGGCTTGAACACCGGTCCCGGAATCGCCCATGGTTGGACCTGGCAGCATCGGGATCCCGCCGACTTCGCCGGTTGTCGAGAAAGCACCCGAGGCGGCCTGCGCCACCATGTCGTACGCTTTGTAGCCCGCATACGGACCGGAGATCCCGAAGCCCTTGACCTGCACGTAGATCAATGGTGGGTGAACTTCCCGTAGCGTTTCGTACTCGACATCGAGGCGTTCCACGACGCCCGGTCCGTAGTTTTCGATGAAGACGTCATACTTCGGCAACATTCGAAGCAGCAGATCACGCCCTTCGGCGCGTGACAGGTCGAGCGCCACGCTGCGCTTGTTCGCGTTCCAGTTGCAGAAATACGGCGAGTAGACGCCGCCGACCGCCAGCGATCGTCCCGGATCTCCCGCTTCCGGCGGCTCGATCTTGACCACGTCGGCGCCGAGCCAGGCAAGCGCTTGGGTACAAGAAGGCCCCGCCTCGTACTGCGTCATGTCCAGGATTCGAATTCCGTCTAGCGCCGGCATCGCTTGCCCTCCGCTTTCTCCAGCAGACTAGTGACCCACACCGTCGGGTACAAACCGTACTGCTGGCGAACCTCTACAGGGTTCACGGATCGGAGACGCTGTCGTACTCGCGCAATTCCCGCTTGAGCACCTTTCCGGTCGCGTTGCGGGGAATCTCGTCCAGGAAGATCACATCCTTGGGAACCTTGTGCCGCGCCAGTTGGGCGCGCACCAGATCTTTGATCGCCGCCTCGTCGAGCGGCGAGCCGTCCTCGAGTACCACGAACGCGCGCAAGCGCTGGCCGAACTGATCGTCGGCCACGCCGATCACCGCCGCTTCGGCGATCGAATCGCAATCGGACAGCAGGTCTTCGACTTCTCGCGGAAAGACGTTCTCTCCCCCCGAGACGATCATGTCGTCGTCGCGTCCTTCTACGAACAGGCGGCCTTCGTCGTCGAAGTAGCCCACATCCCCGATCGACATCAATCCATCGATGATCTGCTTGCCGCCGCCGCCCGTGTAGCCGGCGAATTGAGAGCCGTTGCCAACGAAGATCCTACCCGTCTTGCCCTGCTGCAGAGGCCTTCCGTCTTCGTCGAGGATTTTCACGGTCACTCCGCGCGGCGGGCGTCCGGCAGTGCCCGGCGCGCGACGGAGGTCTTCCGGACCCGCGCAAGTCGCTTGCGCGACTTCGGTCGAACCGTAGAAGTTGTAGAGATTGTCGCCGAATGCATCCATCCAGGCGATCGCGAGCTCTCCCGGCAGCGCTGATCCACTCGATAGCGTTGCGCGAAGGCTGGACACATCGGTTCGGCGGATCACCTCTGGATCGAGCGCGAGAATCCGTTGCATCATCACCGGCACCACGACCAGCGTGTCGACCGCGTGCTTCTCGATGGCCTCCAGCGCTCGCAGAGGGTCGAATCGTTGGTGCAGCACCAAAGGTGATCCGAACATCGTTGCCATCAAGGAATGGGTGAGCCCCCATGCGTGAAAGGTCGGCGCGCAGACGAGCGTCGTCGCACCGACCTTGATGGGCATCACTTCGAGCACGCCGATCTGGCCCTCTGCATCCCCCGCCGTGGAATCGCGTGCCGCCCCTTTGGGTGTTCCCGTCGTGCCAGACGTCAGGATCGTCACCGCTCCGGGTTTCGACAATCGAGGCGGTACTTTTGCCGGGTATTGCCCAGCCAGTTCGTCGAGCGTCGGACCGCTCACATCGGTCTCGTGCCATGCCACGATGCGGTAGAGCGTTCCACCGTAAGCTGCGACCATCTCCGAGAACTCTTCGTCGTAGATCAGCGTCGTTGCGCGTTCGCGATCGAGCACGTCGCCGAGTTGGGGCCCTGCGAATCCTGTATTGAGGAACAACGCGTCGGCGCCCACGGCGCTCACCGCCGCGGTCGCTTCGATGAAGCCCCGATGGTTTCGGCACAGGATCCCGACGTTGTGTCCGGGACCGATGCCGTTTTCGTGTAAGGCCGTCGCAATCGAGAACACGCGATCTCCGAGTTCTGCAAAGGTCGTCTCACCCGCGTCATCGATGATTGCGATTTCATCGGGCCGAATTCGGGAGGTCGCGGCAATCCCCATCGCCAGCGACGGTCCGTGCAGCACCGCTGCGCGCGCGTACGTCATCACGAATCGCGGATCGAGGAATCCAGCACCGCGAAGGACGCGCAGTGTGCGACCCGCTCGCTGGAACAGGTTCTCTGAAGAAGGTTCGGCCAACGCGATCACCCCGGGTAAAAAGAGATTGGCCGGTATGATCCCACGTCTCCCGTGCAGCTCGCCACCGCATGATGCGCGACGAAATACACAGCCCCCCGGCATGGTGCAATCCGCAGTATGGTTCTTGCGCCATGGCGCGGAATCGAACCCGACAGCCGAACCCCTGCTCGGATCAGCCGCCTGGTCAAAGGACTGACAGAGGCTGACCCTGGAACCATGGAGACCGGATGAAACTCGCCTCGCCGGACCTCTTGTCGCCGTTTGCCAACGATGCGTTCCGACGCCTGTTCGCTGCTCGTACGATTGCGCTGCTCGGCTCGGGGCTGACCACGATCGCGCTGTCGCTTCTCGCATTCGACCTGGTCGGCGAACGAGCCGGCTTCATATTGGGCAGCGCACTGGCGCTCAAGATGATCGCCTATGTCACGGTTGCGCCGGTCGTTGGGGGGTTCGCTGACCGGCTCCCACGACGCACGCTGCTGGTTGCACTCGACTTGGCGCGTGCAGCATTGGTGCTCGGTTTCATGGGCGTGTCGGCCGTTTCAGAAATTTTCTGGTTGATCTTCCTCCTCAATGCATGCTCGGCCGGTTTCACTCCGATCTATCAGGCAGCGATTCCCGACCTGCTTCGCGACGGCGCCGAGTACACCAAGGGACTGGTCCTATCCCGTGTCTCGTACGATCTCGAGGGACTGGTATCCCCAATGGTCTCGACACTTGCGCTGTTGTTGGTCGGCTATCCCACGTTCTTCGCGTTGAACGCGCTCGCGTTCGTCGCCTCGGCGTTGCTGGTGGGTACCACTTCACTACCGACACCCGAGCGCAGCCAGCGTCCGGATTCGATTCGTTTCAATCTCGGTTTCGGATTGCGTTCGTATCTCGCCACTCCGCGGCTACGCGGCCTGCTGGCTCTGTGCACCGCAGTCGCGATGGGGGGTGCAATGATCATCGTCAACACCGTCGTGATCGTACGCGGGGAACTTCACGGCAGCGAGGTCGACGTAGCGCTCGCATTCGCCGCATGCGGTGCGGGCTCGCTGCTCACTGCGATCGCCACGCCCTGGTTGTTGGGCCGGGTGTCGCTGCGGTCGAACATGCTCTGTGGAGCCGCGTTGTTACCGTTCGCGCTCGGCACCGGATCGCTGGCCGGCAGCATGACCGGATTGATCGCCGCCTGGCTCCTCGCGGGCGCGGCAATGGCGCTGGTGCAGACCGCCGCGGGCCGCGTCATCGACGCATCGTGCAACCCCACCGATCGCTCCGCCTTTTTTTCCGCGCACTTTTCGCTGTCGCATGCGGCTTGGCTGGTCGCCTACCCGCTCGCCGGCTGGACGGGCGCGATCGCCGGAATGAGCGCTGCCTTTGCCGTAACGGCTTCGGGCGCGGTGCTCGCAGGCGTTGCTGCAGTACGCCTGTGGCCGCGTTCCGATCCTGAGCAGCTTTGGCACGTCCACGATGAATTCGAACACAGCCATGTGCACGGTGCCGATGAACACCATGTACACGACCACAGGTCCGATCCTTCCGACTCGTCCGACGATTCCGAACCCCACTCGCATGGCCACCGCCACCGACGGGTCCGGCACACTCACCGCTTCGTGATCGACGCACATCACCCATCTTGGCCCGACTGATCGAGCAGCAACTGATCTGTGGACGAAGGCACACCCGCGTCCGGATGGATATGCTCAGCAGAAAGGAGAACCGATGGAGAATCTGACGGGGCGCGTAGCGGTCGTCACCGGCGCCGCGAGCGGGATCGGCCGAGGGATGACGGAAGCCTTCATCGCCGAAGGAATGAAGGTCGTGTTGGCCGACGTCGAGCAAGGCGCTCTCGATGCGACAACGAAAGAGCTGAGCTCGCAAGGCGCCGAAGTCGTCGGCGTCGAGTGCGATGTCTCGAAACCGGAGTCCGTCGATGCTCTCGCCAAGGCGGCGCTCGACGCCTTCGGCGCGGTGCACGTGCTTTGCAACAACGCCGGAGTCGCCGGCGGCGGCACGGGGCCCAGTTGGGAGCGACCGCTCGACGATTGGGATTGGGTGTTTGGCGTGAACCTGATGGGAGTCGTCCACGGCATCAAGAGCTTCGTTCCGATCCTGCTGGAACAGGATGACGAGGGCCACATCGTCAACACCGCTTCGATCGCGGGCTTGATCAACGGCGGCGGAACCTATGGTGTCAGCAAGCACGCTGTCGTCGCACTGTCGGAATCCCTGTTTGGCGAACTGGCTCAGCTCGGTCCCAAGATTGGCGTGTCGGTCTTGTGTCCAGGCTGGGTCAATACGCGGATCATCGAGTCCGAACGCAACCGCCCCGAGGCGCCCCGCGAAATCTCGGACGACCAGGCGCCACAAGCGGAGGCCATGCGCAAGATCGTGACGGATCTGATTCAAAACGGCCTCGATCCACGCGACGTCGGTAATACCGTCGCTGAAGCGATCCGGGTGCGGCGCTTCTACATTCTCACCCATGATTGGCAGGCAATGGTCGAACACCGAATGCAGAACATCCTGCAGGGTCGCGATCCGGTGGGGACGATGCCCCCGGGTATGGCGGAGGGAGTTTCGGCGCTCTTGTCCAGTAGCTGATCCGAGAAGCAAGCCTCACCCAGGAACGGAGCGCGAACACAGCGCGGTCCGCGCCGGACCCGGGTTTGGCGACGAGGAGATCTGAACGATGAGCAATCAAGCGGTAGAGGGTGACGAACTCCGGTTCGTGATCATCGGTGCGGGAATGGCCGGGATCCTGGCCGGGATCAAGTTGCGTGAAGCCGGTTTCGACAACTTCACGATCTACGAGAAGGCCGATCGGCTCGGGGGAACCTGGCGTGAAAACACCTACCCGGGTATCGCGTGCGACGTCCCTTCGCACCTCTATTCGTATTCGTTCGAACTCAACCCGAATTGGAGCCATCGCTTTTCACCCGGCCAGGAGATCCAAACCTATTTCGAAGAGGTGGCGCGGCGCCACGGCATCGACTCGCGCATTCAGTTTGGCGAGCCGATTTCGCGCTGCTCGTTCGAGGACGGGCGCTGGAAGCTCGAGACCGCGAACGGGACCCAGGACGAGGCCGACTTCGTGATCGCCGCGACCGGCGTTCTCCATCATCCCAACTACCCGG
>JAJDAM010000300.1 GCA_029261905.1 Deltaproteobacteria bacterium | reverse complement strand
GACCCGAAATGGGGCCCGAACTGGGACGAGGACCATGGCGCGGGAAGCTACCCCGAAGACAACCACTACTTCTATCTCCCGCGAATCTGCAACCACTGTACGCACCCCGCCTGCCTCGACGCGTGCCCGCGTGCGGCGATCGAAAAGCGCGAGCAGGATGGGATCGTGTTGGTCGATCAGGACCGCTGCCACGGCTACCGCTTCTGCGTCGAGGCCTGCCCGTACAAGAAGGTCTTCTTCGACACCGAACGCCAGGTCGCCAACAAGTGCATCTTCTGTATGCCGCGGGTCGAGCAAGGCGTCGCGCCGGCCTGCGCGCGACAATGTCCCGGCAGGTTGCGCTTCGTCGGCTACCTGGACGACGAACGGGGGCCGATCCACAAACTCGTGAACGTCTGGAAGGTCGCGCTGCCGCTGCATCCCGAGTACGGGCTCGAACCGAACGTCTTCTACGTGCCGCCGATGAGCTCGAGCGCGATGGATGCGAACGGACGGCCGACGGGAGAATCCCGAATACCCATCGCCACGCTCGAGGGACTCTTCGGGCCCCGTGTTCGAGAGGCGTTGGCGACCGTCGAAAGCGAACGCGCCAAACGCAAACAGGGCCAGGCGAGTGAATTGATGGACCTTCTGATCGCGTACGACTGGAACGAGAGTTTTGCGCTGGGCGCTGGCGGTGCAGCCGGGCCGATCGGGGAGAGATCGTGATGGCGAGCAAGCCGAAGAAGATCGAGTTGATTGCGGCACCGGTGGGGATACAGCCGGGCGGCTACCTGGCGAAGGCGTACGCGGGTCGAGACAAAGCACCGATGACGCCGCACATCACACTCGAAGTCGCCCGGCCGCCTGGGAGTTGGCGGATCCGTCTGAGCTGGCCGTGTCCCGAACCGGTGCGCGACGTGAGTGGCGACCCGGCGCTGTTCCCGGACGCGGCCGCGCTGTTTGCGCCACGACACGAGCAGTCGCCCTGGGTCACGATGGGCGCGCCGGGCATGGGGGTCGACGGCGTGTTGTGGCGGGCTGATAGCGAACGTCTGCACGCGATCGGCGCCGAGGGGCTCGGGAGCATGAAGCGCGATGAAGCGCCATCGGGGTGGCGCTTTACCGCCGATCACGAACAGGGCGAATGGCAGCTCGAGTTGACGTTGCCCGGCTGGCCGACACTTGATGGTGCTGGCCGGGTCGCCGCTGCGGTCTGGCGCGGTTCGGCACAGGATCGCGGTGGGCTGAAGTCGGTCACGCCGGGTTGGATCGAGGTGGGCTGACGATGGAAGCATTGACGCTGGATCCGTTGCAGCAACGAGCGCTGCCGTTTGTGGCTTGGTCTCGAGTGTGGAGTCCGTTGGCACCCGCCGCCTGGCGGGAGGAGGCTTGGCGGGCGCTCTCGTTGCCCGGTCAGTTCGCCGATTGCGAAAGCACCTTTCTCAGCGCATTCGTGGTGGGACTGCCTGGGCCAGACGTTCCGCTGCTGCTTCATGCGGCCTTGGGTCGCAACGGTGGCACTGTGCGAGAGGATTGGATGCGCGTCATCCAACACCTCGAACTTCGCTGGAACGAACAAGCGCTTCCGCCGGATCACCTCGGAGTTGCCTGCGACGTACTCGCTTGTGCGATTACACGCGAAGAAAGCGTGCTGGTGGACGAGTTACGTAAGCGATACCTCGACCCCTGGTGCGTGATAGCGAGCGAGCGGTTGGCAGGAAAGGATGACGCGGTAGTGGATCTTCCCGAAGCCTTTGCCGCCGACCTGGAGGCTGTCGGGTCAGCTTGAACTCTTTCGCATGACGGGTTCGCTCGAGCGCCTCGAAGTCCAAACGACCCCCAGGATCAGGAAAGGAACCGCAACCCAGATCTGCGACAGTGCGCGCAGCAGCGATTCTTCGACCAATCCGGTTCCGATCAACGTGAACAGGATCGCCTGGGGCAGAAAGCCGAGAAGCGATCCCAGAATGAACGTCCCGTGCGGTATGCCCATCGAGCCGAGGCAGAGATTCGTGAACGCGCCCCAGATGGGGATCTGACGAATCCAGAAGACATTCAAGACCGTCGGTTCTTCGAGATATCGGGCGAAGCGATCGATTCGTTTCAGCCTGCTGGCCAGGAACTCACCCGTGCTGTGCCGAGCGAAGAGGTACGGGCCATATGCACCGATCAGTGTTGCAACCTGCGAGAGCAGCAACCCCTGGACGAATCCGAACAACATTCCGGCGAGCACGCAGAACGGCAGCCGGGGGGCACCGACGAAAATCGACGACGTTGCGATCGCGAAGAAAGCGGCCGGTGCCCACAAGCCCATGCTTGCGAGTGAGCCTCGAACGGTTTCCAGATCGTCGAGGAATCCCTTGAGCGGAGTGAAGTGCACGAGCAGCACGCAGAAGGTCACGAACAGAATCATCCGGACCAGATGAAACGCAACGCGTCGAAGAGTCGCGCTGCGTTTTTCGTTGAAGACGTCCGGCTCTGTCTCGCCGGGCCCGAGTTCAGACGACTCAGTCATGGCGAATGCGATCGGCTTCGATGGCCCGTGCGCGGTACCAACGGATCGCGAAGCAGTCGCGGATCCCCCGCCACAGCCGGTCGTTGATCCCGTATTTCGAATGGCCCCGTGTGCGCGGTCGATGGTTGATGGGGATCTCGACGACCCGGTAGCCCTGGATTCGCAGCAGCGTGGGCAGGAACCGGTGCATCCCGTCGAAGATCGGAATCTCGTCGAGCACGGAGCGCCGAATCGAACGAAACGTACATCCCGCATCGCTGACCTGGTCGCCGGTGATCCAATCGCGAAAGCGGTTTGCAAGCATCGAGGAGAGCTTGCGGTTCCAATCGTCCTGGCGAACGGTTCGAACGCCACCGACACAATCGATATCCGCAGTCAGCGCTTCGAGGAACGCCGGGATGTCGGCCGGGTCGTTCTGCTGGTCGCCGTCCATGCTGATGAGAATTTCGCCGCGCGCGATCCGGAAGCCGGTGGCCAGCGCGGCGCTCTGCCCGCAAGTTCGCGTGTGAGCCACGCTTCGCAAGACCGGGTGTTCGAGTGCGAGTGTCTTCAATACCTGTGGAGTTTCGTCGGTGCTCCCGTCATCGACGAAAATCACCTCGTACGAATGCGGCAACCCTTCGAAGACCTTCACGATCTCGAGCAGCAGCGGCGACAGGTTCTCGGCTTCGTCGAGCGCGGGGACGATGACGGAGACCTCGATGGCCTCCATATCAGGGATCGGGTCGTTCACCTGAGATTTTGCATTTCCGGGCCTTTCCACACCGTCCCAGCATACAGGCTCGATTCTCGATCGCAGGCGGGAGCAGCGCAACGGGGTCCGTCGCGGAACAGAATCGGGATTGTACTCGACCACGAACAAGGCGACTTGTGGCTAGCATCGATGAAATGAGTGCAGAGTATTCGGCGGTAGGTGGCCGGTGTTGAGCATCTTGCCCAGTGTGATGATTCTGGGCCTGGTCGCGCTGGTCGCCGTAGGCTTGGCCCGGACCCGTCGGTCGCCGCCGCAAAAGGCAGCCGAGCGATCCGCCGCGGCACGCGCGCTGGCTCTGACTGCCGGCGTTCAGGGTGTCCACTTCGCGGAAGAGGCAGCGACCGGATTCAACGTGCAGTTCCCAGCGCTGCTCGGGCTGCCGGCGATGTCCATGCCGCTTTTTCTGGTCTTCAATCTGGTCTGGCTCGGGATTTGGTTCGTCTCGGTTCCGGGTTTGCGGTCGGGGCGGCAGGCCGCTCTGTTCGCCGCCTGGTTCCTGGCGCTCGCCGGCATGCTGAACGGCATCGCGCATCCGCTGATGGCGGTCGTCGCGGGTGGGTACTTCCCGGGTTTGGTGACTTCGCCCTTCATCGGTGTGGCGGGATTCTGGCTCGGGTCGCGATTGCGCGACGCGACGGATGGCTACCGAATCGGCTGAAACGCGACCAGGCTGTCGAGTTCCGCACCGGAACCCAAACGGTGGT
>JAJDAM010000299.1 GCA_029261905.1 Deltaproteobacteria bacterium | reverse complement strand
CTCGATCCCCGGTCGTATCGTGGATGTGCTGGTCGTCCTCAGTGAGACTCCGAACACACACCCGCGTTCGCTCGAGCGCTTGTTGGCGGGTCACTTCAAGGCACTCGAGCATCTCGCCACGCAACCCGAGGATGCCTCGAGCCGAATCGCGGAACGGCTCAGGTTGTCGCCGGTTGAGGTGCTGACCTCGTACGAAGGATTGAGCTTGATAGGGCTCAAAGAGAATCACGCGTTGCTGAACGGCAGCCCGGCACCTCTACAGCGCATCGCGGCCGATCTGGCCCGCTTCATGCTCGAGAAGAATTTTCTCAGGCATTCATTCACGGCCGAGGGCCTTGCCGACAGCCGTTCCCTTCCGGCTGTAGAGTGATGAAATCCGAACGCTCCCCGCGTCTCACGCTGTTGCTCCCCTGGCTGGTGTTGGGAGTTTTCGCCGCGCTCGTGTCGCTACTGGTCTGGGAGAGATCCCAGACGATCGAATCACAACACGCTTCATCCAGCGTGCGCTTCGTCACCCAGGACTTGGCTTCCCTGCAGTACGAGATGGACGAACGGGTCCAACTCGGCCAACTCCGCAGGGCCGGCCACGCCTTGTCGTCCAGGGCAATCGACACCAACTACGACGTGTTGGTGGCACTGGACGAAAGGGGCTGGATCGACCACGCGACGCGAAATGACTTGATCGGTCGAGAAGGGGCGAATCACCTGCCAGAATTCGAGGTGGAACGTTTCGACCGCGTTCGCCAGACCAATCGTGCCGACGTTCGCTACGAGCCGGCGCGTCAACGCATCAGCGCCTATTTCCCGCTGGCGCTCGAGCGCCAGGCAGATGAAATCCGCCCCTCCCGTGTCGGCGCATTGTTTGCCATCTACGACCTGACCGCCGATCACGCTCAGACGTGGGCTCGGGCCTGGCGCCCGAGCATGCTGTTGTCGGCTTTGGTCGTGATCGCGGTGATGACCCTGATCGCATCCTTGCACCAGTTCGTGACCCGGCCGGTCCGCCACCTCGTCGCCATGGCCCAAGCCGTTGCGGAAGGCGAGCCTGGCGCGCTCGTCGATATTCGCGGCAACGGCGAACTTGCCGTCATCGGCAACGCGTTCAACGAAATGAGCAGGCAACTCGAGGTGCGATTCAGACAGAACCAGGAGGTTGCCGAGGCGCTCCGGAAGAGCGAAGCGTTCCTCAACGCGACAGGTCGAACGGCACGGGTGGGTGGATGGGAATTCGATATCCGGACCCTGAAACTCGACTGGACTGCAGAGACCTACCGCATTTGCGGCATTCCGTTTGGCGAGGTGACGTCACGTGAAGATGCGAAGCAGATCTTCCATCCCGATGATCGCGCAGTGATCGAACAGATCAATCGCAGAGCGATCGAGGATGGAGAGCCCTACGACATAGAAAGCCGGTTCGTCACGGGCGAAGGCCAGCACCGCTGGGCGCATACGATCTGCAAACCTGTGATGGAAGACGGCAAGACCGTCAGACTCACCGGGACCTTTCAAGACATCACCGAGCGCAAACGAGCCGAGGAGAAGCTACGCCAATACGAACACATCGTCTCGAGCTCCTCCGACATGCTGGCGCTGTTCGATCGGCGGTACGTCTGCCTCGCCACCAACGAGTCGCACGCGAAGGCTCTCGGGAAGACATCGGACGAGGTGGTCGGCCGGACATTGGCCGACTTGGTAGGCGACGACTTCTTCGAGGCGGCCGTCCGATCGAGGGTTGATCGCTGCCTTGCGGGGGAGGAGGTCCGGTGGCAAGGGCCGTTCGATTCTCCCGCCGATGGGCTGAGGTACGTGGACATCGCCTGCTTTCCGTACACCGGAACCGACGGCCGGGCCCAGGGGTTCGTCCTTGCCGGCAGAGACATCACAGAAGAGCGGGAGCGGGCGGATCAGCTCCGCCAATCGCAGAAAATGGAGGCCATTGGACTGCTGGCCGGGGGCGTCGCCCACGACTTCAACAACAGTTTGCTGGTCATCCTCGGCCATATCGAGCTGGCACTCGAGGCGCACGACCCGTCGCAATCGCTCCGTGCGAACCTGATCGCGATCCGCACCGCGGCCGAGCACTCCGCGAATCTGACTCGCCAGCTGCTGGGCTTCGCCCGCAAACAACCCGTCGCCCGCCGTGAACTCGACCTGAACGGGACCGTAGAAGACATCTTGGAGATGATCTCGCGACTCATCGGAGAGGCAATCGAAATCGTCTGGCTGCCCGGGGAGGGCCTCTGGCGCGTCAAGATGGATCCGTCGCAGATCGACCAGATCCTGACCAATCTGTGCGTCAACGCGCGGGATGCCATCGAGGATACCGGGAAGGTCACCATCGAAACGGCAAACGTCACCCTGGACGAGGCCTACTGTGCGAAGCACTTGGATTCCATCGCCGGCGACTACGTACGGCTCACCGTCCGTGACAACGGACATGGCATGGACGAGGATGCCCTGTCGAGGCTCTACGAGCCTTTCTTCACCACCAAGGCGCTCGGCGAAGGTACCGGCCTGGGCCTTGCCACGGTCTACGGAATCGTCAAACAGAACGACGGGTCGATCAACGTCCGCAGTGGACCGAACGCGGGGACGGACTTCGAGATTTATCTGCCCCGGCACACGGCCTCGACCTCGACCTCGCGCGTCGAGGAAGAAAGTCAGGCAGAGGCAACCGCGCAGAGCAACGAATGCATCCTGCTCGTGGAGGACGATGCGGCGATCCTCAACCTGATCACAAAGGCCCTCGAACGTCACGGGTACAGATTGTTGTGCGCCTCTACGCCAGAGCAAGCCCTGCGCCTGGCAGGCGAGCACGCCGGTGAGATCCACCTGCTGTTGACCGACGTGATCATGCCGAAAATGGACGGACGAAGATTGGCGAAGGAACTGCGGTCGACCCATCCGAACCTCGAGCTTCTGTTCATGTCCGGTTACACGGCCGACGCGATCGGCGGGCACGAGATCGCCGGCGCGGAAGTGCCGTTCATTCAAAAGCCGTTCAGGACCCGCGACCTGATCGCAAAGGTGCGGGCGACACTCAAGCACCGTGCGCACCGCAATGAGACGCCTTGCTAGGCCTGCTTCCCGAAGCCTCCGGCAGTCGCTGGGCGACGAGTGCTATGACGCTCGGCGCCGGGCTTCAGCGCCCCTGAAGGCTTTCGCGCAAGACTTGGCACCCGACCGCGGACGCTCCTAAAGGCCGGGGTTTCCGTGTCCGATTGGATCAGTATGTCGGTCGCACAGAAAGCACGGAGCCGCGGCCAGATCTGGCGCCGAATGGCTTTGGGCTTGGCGGTGCTCACGCTGGTCGCGCTGCGGATCGGGTCGGCCTACAGCGTCGCGGGCAACTGGGACGAGTTCGGCTTGTTCGAAGCCGCCTCCAAGACGGCCGAAACCGGCGTGCTGCGATCCGGAGGTCGCCCGGGGCTCGCGCAATTGCTGGTGCTGCCGCTGGTGGCCGACTGCACGGATGAGATCTCCGTAGTCAGGACGGCTCGACTCATCTGGGTGTTGTTCACACTCGCCTACCTGGCCGGTATCGGAATCTTGCTGGCCCAGGTCCAACCCGATCCGCAGCGTCGGTTCGGCGATGCGATGTTCGGGATCTCGCTGTTGTGTTTCGTACCGGCCTTTCTCGAATGGTCGATCCAGGTTCGAACCGACCAGATCGCACTCGCAGGAGGCGTCTGGGGCGGTGTCGCGCTGCTC
>JAJDAM010000298.1 GCA_029261905.1 Deltaproteobacteria bacterium | reverse complement strand
GCGGGACCTCTGATCGAGACGCCGATTTTCGGCCTGGCGGCTGGGCTTTTGCGCGGTGATGGCATCCAGGTGAAAGGAACCGCGAGGCCGTGTACGATACCGGCTGCTTCCGGGTTTATCCCCTGGGGGCAGCGGGCCGGGTCGGTCCGCTGGCGGCAGCTTGGCCACGGCCCAGAGAACCGAAACAGCACCACATCGGCCAAGCCGAATAAGCGCCCCCATTCTGGCGGCGCCACCAACCGAGCCGCTCCCCCCGGCGGAAACAAGCGAGAAGCTCATGGCCAAGAAACGGAGCAGGACTGCGGTACTCAAGCGTCAGCGTGAAGTCCGCAAGACCGAGAAGCAGCAGATGAAACGCGAGAAGAAAGAAGTTCGCGGCGAGACCGACGAGCTGGGAGGCGCAGTCGCGACCCAGGACGACCTGGCGGGCTACGGCTTCCCGGTCGACGAGGAAGAAGCCGAAGGATCAGATGTCGCGGCAGACTAGTTCTTCAACTGAAGAACGCCTGATCGCCGTCTTCATCGATTACGAAAATCTCGCCATCGGCGTGCGGCAGATGCGCAAGGGCGATTTCAAGATCGACCTGGTATTGAAGCGTCTGCTCGAGAAGGGTCGGATCGTCTACAAGCGCGCCTACTGCGACTGGAGCAACTATCGCCCGGCCGTTCGCGAGTTCCATCGCTCTGGCGTCGTGATGGTCGACATCCCGCAAACCAAAGCCAGCGGCAAGAACAGCGCGGACATACACATGGTCGTCGACGCACTCGACCTCTGTTACCAAAAACCGCACATCGACACGTTCGCGCTGATTTCGGGCGACAGCGACTTCTCTCCGCTCGCGGCGAAGCTCAAGGAGAACGACCGCCAGGTGATCGGCTGCGGGGTCAAGAGCTCGACGTCCGATCTGTTGATTGGAAGCAGCGACGAATTCATCTACTACGACGATCTGATTCGCGTCTCCGAAAAACCCAAGAAGGTGACCAAGAAGACCGGAGGCAAGACGACTGCCGCCGCCGAGAAGAAGCGCGAGGGTCTGGACAAGATCGTCGAAATCGTCGCATCTCTCGAACTCGACTACGACAAGGTCTGGGGCTCGATGGTCAAGCAGGCCATGCGCCGGGTGTACCCGTCATTCAACGAGCAATATCTGGGCTATCAGTCATTCGCCGAGGTGCTCGAAGCCGCCGAAGACGATGGACAAATCGTGCTGGATTTCGACGAGCAACGGGGCAACTACCTGGTTCGCTCGAAGCGCTAGGGCTGGGTCGCGTCGGCAGGCTTATCGAGAACCAGCTGCCAACGTCGCAGCTCATCGCTCATCTGTGAAGCCCGAACCGATTGTTCCTCGGCGCCATCCCATGCGCGGCGAGCTACGCATGCGAACAATGCATCCATCTGTGCCGGATCGAGGACCTGCTCGTGCCAGAGCCAGTGGGCGATGCGTGCGAGATCTCGAATGAAGCCGTCCGCATCGAATCCATGGCCGAGGCGTGAGAACGCAAAATCGATCATGTAGAACACAGGCGGCGCCCCAGTCGATTCGCCGCTCGAATCGACGAGAATATTCTCCGAGCTATGTCGACCGTGAACCAATCCGAGGCGGGCGGCGCCGATCAGTGCATCCGCAAGAACCTCGAAAACCTCGGATCGCGGTGGGTCGAGCCGCGAGAGATATTCGGTCAGCGTCTCGACCCCATCGAGCCAGCGGATGAACAGCAGAACACGTCGGAGACCGAATCCGGTGCGCTCGACAGCAGCGCCCAGGAAATTCGGCGTCTGCCCTCCCAGTGCCTCGAACGCAGCGCCCACCTGGAACTCTCGCATTGCGTGCGGGTAGCGCGGGTAGCGAAACCACAAGCGACGCAGCACGCCTTCGTGGCGCATCTCCTTGATGGCGATCCGACCGAGCGTCGCATCGTTCGCGAGAAAGATGCTGCGTCGCTTCGCCCGATACACCTCGTGGGTCTGCGGCAC
Source organism: Deltaproteobacteria bacterium (assembly GCA_029261905.1). GTDB lineage: Bacteria > Myxococcota_A > UBA9160 > UBA9160 > SMWR01 > JAJDAM01. Next base: position 6,785 of record JAJDAM010000298.1, on the reverse strand, counting down.
GGTGAGCAATTTCTCGAGCTGCGCACGCACGCGCTGGAACTCTTCATCGCTCAGCGCCGGTGGCTTCAACCACACGAGGTTTGATGCTGGCTTCAGCGCTCGGCCACTCACAGCGATCGACGTCCCTTCCTGGCTACCGGAATCTCGATTGGATCGTTCCCTGCCGCGCCTGTAATTCGAACACCAACGGTCCCGGTGCCCGGCTACTATACCGACAGGTTGCGCCGCATCGGAGTGCTCATTGAGTTCAGGCTGGTTGTCCCGAGGCGACTCTGCGCGTTCCCCGCTCAGTCTCCGCCTCTGTGATGTAGCCGTAGTCTCATTCGCGCTGTGGACGGTGTGCTGCCACGGAGTCGTAGTCGCCGGCGGGAACCTCCAACACCTGATCGCGCTGTTCTCGATCAGCGCAACGCTGACGTTGTTCTGTTGGCATCGTTTCCGATCGCCTGCGCCAGTCGAAACCCATGACGACGCGCCCGCACCGACAGCTGGCCTGGCTGCTCGTGCGTTTCGAATCGCCGCGCTCGTTGGCGGCGTAGCCGTCGCGCTCACCATCAGTCCCGAAGAACATCCGGGCTTGATCTGGTGGATCGTCGTCGCAGTGCTCGGTGTCGCTGCGTTGCCGTTCGTGATCGCCGAAACACCTGTGGCGGCCCGACCGGACGCGGGGATTTTACAAGAAGCCATTCTCTGGGGGATCGGTGCCGCGTGTCTGTGCCTGGCACTGTTCGTCCACCGCCCCGACATCGACGACTCGTTCTATATCAATCTCGCTGTAGCGGCGGCAGACGCGCCAGCCGATACGCTGATGGCACGCGACACGCTGCTGGGAATCAGCGGGCTCCCCATGCACATGCCAGCCCATCGAATCCACACCTACGAGCTGTGGAACGCGGCGGTTTCCTACACCACCGGAATCCCGACTCTCTACGTGTTCCACTGGGTCGCAGCAGGTCTGGTTGCGCTCATGGTGCCACTCGCGCATGCGCGGCTGTTCCGATTGCTCACACCCAGGCGGTGGATCTGGGCCGTTGCGGTACTCGTCATCGTGCTGGTCGCGTCCGGCGAGACACATCGATCGTACGGCAATTTTTCTTTCGTCCGCATCTGGCAGGGAAAAGCGATCTACTTGTTCTTCTTCATGCCACTCGTCTACGCGTACGGGATTCGCTTCGCGATGCGGCCGAACGCGACCTCGTGGGCGCTGCTCTGCGCAGCACAGATCGGAGCGCTCGGGAGCAGCTCGTCCGCTGTCTGGGCTGCGCCTGCCGGCGCGTTGATGGCGATGTGCTGCGGGCTTCGCCCGACACCGAAAGGCCTGGCGACGTTCGGTCTCGGCGCCCTCGCATCCGGCTACGTGTTGATCGCAGGTTGGCTCTTGCGCGGAGAGCTGCAGCCGATGCTCGCCTCGGAGATCCAGGCCTTTGCATTCGGTGCGCAGTTCGACAGTGCGCTGACCCATGTGTTCGGTATCTCGAGACTGTTGCAATTCGGTGTCGCTTCCGTGCTGGTCGCGTGGGCGTGCTGGGGAGAGGGCCTTGCGCGCCGATTCGCGATCGTGTTTCCGCTCGCGGTCTGGCTCGTGTTGCTCAATCCGTACTGGGATGGGTGGGTGTCGGGAAACCTGACGGGGCCTTCGTTCTGGCGCGCCATGTGGAGCCTTCCGGCGCCGATCTTGATGACCCTGGTCCTCGTCTCTCCACTTCGATTCGATCGCGAGGGAAACAGGCTGATGAACGCAGGTAGCCGGATCGCCTGTGTCGCCGCGGTCGTGGCATTCGCATTTTTCGTGCCGCGATACAGCACGGTCAGTTCTCAGAACGGCGCACCAGCGGACATGGGGATCTGGTTCGGCGCGCCGAGCCTGAAAATCCCTGCGAGCAACCAGAAATGGGCGGAGCTGCTCACCGAGAGCGTACCTGCAGGTTCGATCGTCGTGGCGCCACCCCATATCTCTGTTTGGATCTCGACCTTTCACGATCGCGTGTATCCCTTGCAGGCGCGGCGGCTCTACCTGTATCGAAACGCCGCTTTTCTCGGCCAGGACGACACGGACGATCGAACGGCCATGACGCGGTACGTCGGCGGACTCGCCAGCGGCTCCGACCCCGCGGCTGCGTTTCGCCGAGGTCTCGAGCATTTCCGGATCACGGGCGTATGCCTGCGGGAATCAGAGCTCGCGCCCGCGAGTCGTCAGGTGCTCGCAGAGAGCGGCTTCCGCCGCACCCAGGCGGATCCCGAGTACGAGATCTGGGTGCGCGATGCACCCGACGCGGGGTAGACCGACCGATCCGCGCATTCACCGCCAGGCGCTGCGCGGTGGTCGAATCGACGATATCGGTGTAGGTATGGGGCGTTGCAAGTAGCTCGAAGACTCCGCGTCGAGCCTGGGAGACTGCGATGATCTGGATGATGGATTTCGCCGCCGGCGTCGTCTACGCGATCATCTTCGTCGCGACTGCGCGACTCGCCAAGCTCCGCGTCCATCGGGAAACAACGGTTTGAGTCGATCGACCGACCGTCGCTCGACGACCGCACCGCCGACGTGCAGTGTGTTCGCTGCATGCGCGGTGTCGATGCTGCATCGGTGAAGCGCTTTTGCAGGCCCTCGTGCCGTTTCAGCGAGCCGGTCATTGGCATGGGAGTTGCTCTACCTCGGGGTACCACAACCCGAGGTATCCATGTCTACAGCCTGTTCCAAAGCCTCGCCCGCAGCCCCCGAACGGCGCATACCGATCCTCCTGTGGCCGTTCTATCTCGTGTGGCGAATGGTTTCGTTCGTGCTCGAGGCAGTGGGACGAGTCGCCTGCGTCGTGCTCGGCTTCGTGCTGCTTGCGATCGGGATGGTCGTGTCGCTCACGGTCATCGGCGTTCCAATCGGCGTCCCGTTGGCAGCGATCGGAACGCTGCTGTTACTGCGCGCGTTTTTCTGAAGCGCGAAACGTCGAACAACTTCCGATTGCTGCGAACTGCGGTCGCGAGCCGCGGACACCTCGGGTGAAAGAAGCGCTCCGCGATGGCGAACTGGTCGGAACGCCCGTCTCTGCGCGGGATCTCCCGTACCTCGTCCTGTTGTTCGGGGACGTCGAGGTCGGGAAGACACTCGGCGGCACCCGATCGGATGAAGAAGTGCTGGCGATCTACTCGCGCTGGCGAAGCGTCTGGGAAGAGCACGGTTACGGCCCGTTCGTGTTCCGATCCAGCCCCGGCGCATTCGTCGGGTACTCGGGTCTGGTACCCGCTGCCATCGGTGAACCGAACGACGTCGAACTCTTGTACGGAATCGAGCCGGGTTTCTGGGGTCGCGGAGTCGCCACCCGGATGTCCAGACTGGTGGTCGATTGGGCGTTCGCCCAGCGAGGAATCGACAGCCTCGTCGCGTATACGCTGAAGACCAACCACGCGTCGATGGGCGTGATGAAGCATCTCGGGTTTCGATACGAGCGCGACATCGAGAAGGCGGGGTTCCCGCACGTCTTCTACCGACTCACTCGCACGGACTCGGACTCGGACTCTACGTTACCTTCCTCTACCCCCGACAACCCCTGAACTCAAATCTCCAACGGAACACGGTTGGAGCCGAAGGAAAACATGAGTGACCGAGCCGATCGTCCCATCGTCGTTTGCCTCGGCTATCCGGCACTGCAATCGCCCACACATCTCGATCGCATCCGTGCGATCGACCCGCGATACGAACCGGTTGCGCTGCCGGTCGATGCGAACACGGACTGGGTCACCGCTCCGCCCGAAAAGCCGTTCGACGAACCGCCGCCGTGGGCGGCCGGGGTTGCCGAGCAGCGACGAGCGGCCCTCGCCCGATCGGAGGTCTTGATCGCGCTTCACACGTCGAAAGACCTGATGAATCTCTGTCCTCCACTGCGCTGGATCCAGGGTGTCGGGGCCGGGGTCGAGCAGTTCGCCATGGCGGGTGTGCGGCGCGACCAGGTCGTGGTCACCAATGCATCGGGGATCAGCGCCGGGTCGATGGCCGAGTTCGTGATCGGCCGGCTGTTGTCGGTCTGGAAGCGACTTCGCGAAGCCGAGCAGTACCAGCAGGCCCACCAATTCACCCGCACCTACGGCCGAACCTTTGCCGGCTCGACGGTGGGAATCGTCGGGATGGGACACATCGGAGACGCGGTCGGACAGCGGGCGCGCGCATTCGGTGCGCGCGTGCTCGCCTCGAAGCGAAGCTATCGCGCTGGCGCGACATCCGAATTCGCCGACCAGCTGTTCGGCACAGACCAGCTTCACGAAATGCTCGCAGAATGCGACGCGGTCGTCGTCGCGGCCCCCGCAACGGACGAGACCTATCACATCATCGATGCGTCAGCCTTGTCCGCAATGAAGAAGGGTTCCGTTCTGGTCAACGTTGCCCGCGGATCGCTGGTCGACGAAGCCGCGCTGCTCGACGCTCTTCGCAACGACCACATCGGAGCGGCCGTCCTCGACGTGTTCGAAACCGAACCTCTGCCGCCCGATCACCCCCTTTGGGAAGCGGCGAACGTCTACATCTCTGCCCACTCGTCGGTCTCGGTCGACCGATACATGGATGATGTCTTCGACCTGTTCGTCGAAAACCTCGATCGATACGCGCGAGGCGAAGCGCTGCGAAACGTCGTGGACATGAAGGTTCTTGGATTCCGCTAGCAATCGATTCGGGACCCTCGGCGAGAGATCGGCGCCAGTGGGTGGCCTCGTATCGAGCCGCTGAATCGTGGTACTGTGTCAGCGACGAATCGACGATGGAGGCGATGTGCTTCGAATCTTTCTCGGCATCAACGTACTGGTATGGCTCCCGTACGGGATCTTCTGCTTCCTGCAACCGGGGTATCTGAACGAGACTGCTGGAGTGGTCATCGGCAGTGCGACCGGATCGACCGAAATTCGCGCGATGTACGGTGGACTTCAGGCGTCGATCGGGTGCTTCGCATTGGCGGCCCTCATCCGACCCGATCTCTCGCGCTCGGTGCTGCTGACGATCGCGTTCTTGAGCGGTGGGCTTGCAGCCGGGCGACTCGGCGGAATCCTGGCAGACAGTGGGTTCTCGGGGTACACCGGCGGCGCGATCGGATTCGAAATCCTGTTGCTCTGCTCGGCGACTTATCTTCTGTCGCGCCAAACGGGGGAGACTGGGGTGAGCGCCGCCTAGCCCCAAACACTAGCCCCAAAAGTTAGCCCGAAACGTCAGCCGGAAACGTCGACCGGTTGGTTCGTAGCGCCGAATTCGAATAGCGCGGTGAGCCGCACTGCAAGGTCGGCCGGCGCGAAGACTTCGGCTGAGCGCTCGATCTGATCGATCGACCACCACCGATACTCGTCGAATATCTCCCGCTCGACCAGATCGGGATTGAGTTCGCACACTGGATCGAATGGATCGGTGGCGACCCAGAAGTAGCGGTTGTGCTGCTTGACCTGCCGTTTCCCAATCCTGTACAGGACGGTCTGGTGCCACACCTCGGGTCCGATCTCGAAATCGTCGTGCCCCACCTCCTCTCGCAGTTCGCGACGGAGGCCGCCGAGCAGATCTTCGCCCGGATCCAGGCCGCCGCCGGGCGTGATCCACAGCACGCGCAGCGGATCGGGAAATGTCACCCGCATCAGCAGGATCCGGCGATCGGCGGTAGTCAGCAGTGCACGAACGGCGCGTCGGTCGATCGTGTGCTCGCCGTCAGGGTCCGGGGCTCTCATCGCGCATCAGCCTACCGAAGATCGCCCGCCGCGCGGAACTGCCGCAGAACGCGTGATACATTGCCCAATCGCGCGCCCTGCTGGGCTTGCGCGATCGAGGCCCCGATGACCTGGAAGATTCGCTCGAGCCGGTATCTCTACGAAAGCCAGTGGTTCAATGTGAAGCAAGACGAGCTGACTCTTCCGACCGGCGAAGACATCACCTACACGACTGTGGTACACCCGGGCTACGCGATGATCGTCCCCATGCTCCCGGACGGCCGCATCGTGATGGAACGCGTGTATCGCCACAGCCTGGATCGAGCACTGCTCGAATGTCCCAGTGGAGGGCTCGACGGCGAGCCGCCTGCGATCGCGGCGAAGCGAGAACTCGAAGAAGAGACCGGTTATCTCGCGAATCACGTCGAGCCACTGGGCAGTTACTACGGCAGCAGCGGAATCAGCAACGAGCAGTTTCACCTGTTTCTGGCCCGCGACGTGACGACTGGGGGGACGATTCATCGAGAAGCGACGGAGGAAATCGAAGTCGTGCTCTACTCGCTCGACGAGCTCGTCGAACTCGCCATGCGCGCCGAGCTGACCGATGGTCCGTCTGCACTGGCCATTCTGCTGACCCATGCACGCCTGCGTTCGAACCTATAGTCACCCGACTCGAGTTCACCACGGAGGGACCCATCGTGATTCGCGGAAGTTGTCTGTGCGGTGCGGTGCGGTTCGAGATCGATCGAGCCGCGGGACCGTTTGAATTGTGTCACTGCAGCCGCTGTCGCAAGGCTTCGGGCAGCGCGTTCGTCGCGGGCCTCGGTGTTCGGACCGAGGACTTCCGACTGGTCTCAGGCAGGGAACAGATCGTCAGTTACGAAGCGCCGATCCTCGAGCGACCTCCCGCGTATCGCACCGCCTTCTGCAAGCGCTGCGGATCCCCTGTGCCCGATCCAGCGCCAGGCGAGAGCTGGTTCGAAATTGCCGCCGGAACACTCGATGACGACCCCGGAATCAAGCCCGATAGACACATTTTCGTAGAGTTCGTTCCCGCATGGAGCGAAATCTGCGATGACCTGCCGCAACTCGACAAGCGCGCGCTCATCAAGCTC
>JAJDAM010000297.1 GCA_029261905.1 Deltaproteobacteria bacterium | reverse complement strand
CGGCCACGACCTCGCGCTCGAATCGCTCGGGAAACATCGAAATGAACGCGAAGCGCACGATTGACAGTGCCTTGCCGCACTTTTCTGGATGGTTTCGAAAGGCGGGGTCCAGGATCAACCCCCCCACCTCCGTCGGGCCATCGACGGTCGAACGCAATTGGAGCTTCGTATGTACGAAGCGACGATCGAGATCGGTGCTGCGGCGCTCTTCGGTGGTGACCGCGAGCCAGTAGTACGGAGCGTCGGGACGGCTGTTCTTCGCGAGGATCAACGACGTTCCGATCACTCGCGCGGTCGACTGGTCTTCGAGCACGAACATGTACACGCCGGTGCGCCAGTCGTCGATTTCACCAGCGAACGATCGTTCGGATTGTCGAATCCGGGCTTCGAGAAAATCGCGATCGCGCGGAAGATTCATCGAGTCGAGCAGTTCGGCGAGATCGAGAAGCTGCGAAAGATCGCCGATTCCGATCGGGCGCACGATCAGCACGAGAGGTCGTGCTCCTGCGCGACTGCGCGCATCGCGATCTCGAGGATCGAAAAACCGGATTCGAGTTCTTCGTCGGTCGTATTGACCGGAAGCAGCATGCGGATCTTTGTCGGGTTCGAGCCCGCACTGAACACCATCAAGCCTTCCTCGAACGCGCGCGCGACGATGGCCGTCACGATTTCCGGCGAGCCGTCGAACGGCACGAATGCCTGCATGGCTCCGATTCCGGATCGCGGTCCGATGGCTCGAGGCATTCGCTTCTTCAGCGAATCCAGCCGACGCTCGAATCGACCTCCCAGTAGAGCGACGCGGCCTTCGGGCCCGAGGTAGCCCTCGAGTTCCAACCTTTCGATGATTCGCGTCCCGACCGCCATGCCGACAGTCGATCCAGCATAAGTGCCCGCGATCAGTCCGGGCCGGGGGTTGTAGGCTTTGGTGAACAGCGCCGCACTTCCCTGCAGGGTCTTTCCGACCGTCACGACATCCACGAGGTTCTCGAGTCCGAGTGTTCGAAACGCGTAGAGTTCGCCGGTGCGGGCGAATGTCTGCACTTCGTCGACCCAGACCGCGACTCCCGCCTCCCTGCAGCGCTCCATCAGTGCCACGAAAAATTCGCGTGGAGCGCATCGGAAACCGCCTTCGCCCTGAACGAGTTCGAACCCCATGCCGGCGATGCGTCCCGGGTGCCGCGCCAGATGCCCCTCCAGGACTGCCAGGCTTCGGGCGATCGAATCCGGATCCCCTTCGTCGTAGAACGGGACGTAGTGGACCTTTCCAGTCATCGGGAGGCCATCGCGGAATGCCGGCCTGTCGGTGACCTCGGCCAGCGCCAGCGAACGACCGGCAAAGTTCTTTTCGAATACGACGATGTTGTCCGCGGGGCTGTGTTTCTGAAAGATCATTTTCAACGCGTTTTCGTTTGCCATCGCACCGGACACCGACAGCCAAGCATGTTTCAGATGTCCGCCGGCGTGGCGCAGCAACGCCTTGGAGAGCGCGATGTATTCACTTCCGGGCAGCAGATGGCCCTGGAACACGGCGTCACCAGCCGCCGCGACCACGGCGGTTTCCAGTAAATCGGGATCGCTGTGCCCGAAGCCATACACACCGATACCACTGATGAAATCCAAACGGGTGGTTCCGTCGGCCAGTCGAACGCGCGCGCCCCGCCCGATCCCGCCACTGATGGCCGGAAAGAACAACGGTCGACCGCGAAGCCGAGCGACTCCCTTCAATGCACGTTCGTAGGCCTTCGGAGAGAGTTCGCGCTGGTTCGCTTCAGCGGCGACAGCTCGAATCAATTCGCGTGCGGCATCGCGCACACGTGACGATTCACGCAGACTCTCGAGCGGACTCGGTTTCGATCGGGCCATGGTTTCACCGTATCGGCAGGCCGACGGGTTGGCTTTTCCGAGTCGTTGCGGTGGGGGCCTGGAACTACACGAGTCCAGCAAGAGTCCAACGAGGGGGCGACCCTGGGCTACCCAGGCAGGAAATGAGCCAAGTGCCTAACCTTCGTAGGGATTTTACCGCGGCACGGGGTGAGGCTATGTTCCGGAAAACGCCCGCGCGAAGCACCCACCAGACGATGCCGATCAACGAACTCGAGCCCCAGACCGAAGAGATGACGGTCTGTCGGAGGTTACCTGCTTGGAGTCACCTTCCCCGATGCGAAGATCGGTGCGTCGAATTTCGAATGGGAGTCCCCAGTTCTCGAAAGCCACACTTGCAACCGCACAACGCGGCTCGCGTCCTCTAGGGGCTCGATGACCGCTGCCAAGTCGACTGCGAGAAGCAAGATCCAAAGCCGCGCCAAGAAGGTCGGTTCGCGCAAGAGAAAGACGCGGGACGCACCGGCGCTGCCGGGGCACCTCGACTCGCCCCATCTCTGTCTGCTGCGTGCTCCCAGTGTGGCGTCGAAGCCTCGTCCCATGAGGCGGCTGATTACGGTGGCCACCTACAACGTTCATCGCTGGACCGGTCTCAACGGGCGCGGGAAGTCCGACCCGGCGCGGGCTGGGTTCGTGATCTCCGAACTCGGCGCGGACGTCATCGCACTGCAAGAGGTGATGCGGTCCCACAAGGGTGATGATCCTCTCGAGACGCTCGCCGAGGCACTGGGAATGCACGTGACCTTTGCCGCTACGCGCGTCCACAGGAACGGCGAATTGGGAAACGCGATCTTGTCGCGTTGGCCGATCGGTAGCGTTTCGATGTTGGACCTCTCCTTTTCCAGGATCGAGAAACGCGTTGCGGTGTCAGCACAGATTCCGTTCGAGTCCGGCGTGCTCGACGTCGTCTCGACTCACCTGGCGCTGGCCGATCGAACCCGGCATCGCCAGGTTCGCGCGCTGCTCGAGCATCCGAAATTGCAGAGTGGTCCGACGCTATTGCTGGGCGACATGAACGCGTGGCGCAAATGCCCCGCGACCCGAGCGCTCGAAAAGGGCATGGTCGGAAACGGGGTGGATTTCCCGATGTCGTTCCCTTCGGCGCGACCCGTTCTCGCGTTGGACCGGATCTACACCTCGGGTGTGAAGCTCGTCGGAATAGCGGCGCACGATACGCCGGCTGCCCAACGCGCTTCGGATCATTTGCCGGTGGTTGCGCGGATCCGATTGCCGTCCTGAGCATCCGCCGTGGGCTCGGCTCAGCTGGGTAGCCGATTTCCCGTTGCCATCTCGATCCCGGCCGGGTAAACCGGTAGTGATGGCATCGACATCATCTCGAAACAACCCCGTGCGATGGCTCGCAGTCGCTCTTGCGGCGGTGTGTTTCGGGTGCGCTCCTTTCCAGGGGGCGCGCCTCTATCAAAGCGGAACCGAAGCGCTGGACCGTGGCGACACCACAGTCGCGATCGAGCAGCTCGAGAGAGCGGCGCAGCTGGTCCCGGCCGCTTCCGAGGTTCAAAATCACCTGGGCCTCGCCTATCAGGCTGCCGACCGCGGCGCTGATGCCGAGTTGGCGTTTCGACGCGCGGTAGATCTCGATTGCAGCAACACGGCAGCCGCGGAGAACCTTCGCGTCGTCGAATCGAGCAGCCATCCGCGGGCGCAACGATGAGTCGCGACCGGAGCTGGAATGACGGAGACAAGCTCTCTTTCAGCGAACGCGATCGAAAGCGCCGCGAAGGGGGCGGCAGCGACGAAAGCCGCCCCCAGGGTGATTCCAAGGTTCGCGAAGAGCAAGCCTCGAGCCGGTACCGGAAGACGCTCGACGGCCTGTTCGCCAAGCCCGGCGCGGACGACGAGAAGCTGGCCGCTGCCGTGCGTGCTGCGCACGGAACGAAGAAGTGTGCCGAAGCCTGTCGCGCCTACCGCGACGCTGCGGGGTTCCCGTCCCACCCGGGCCTGATCGGGATATTCCTCGACAGCGGCGAAGCGGATCTGATGATCGGAGTTCTCGAATCGCTTCTCGGCCAAGCCGCTTCCGGCGAGGAGCTCGAGGCGACCCGCGGTCTGCGTTCGCAACTTCGCATGCTCGTCGATGGGCGCGACAGCATCGTAGCGGGCCTCGCCGAGGACCTTCTCGCGGCCCTCTGATCGCTGTAGCGGTGATTCGTTGTATCACCCGCGCGGGTAGATTACTTTTTCCGAATGCCGCACGAGGTCGAACAACGATCGCTCAGCCAATATCTCGAAGATCACAATCTCAAGCAAACCCGCCAACGGGAGGCGGTGCTCGAGGTTTTCCTCGATGCAACCGGTCACATCACCGGTGAAGAGATCTACAACCGGGTCCGCAAGCAACACGAGAACATCGGCTACACCACGGTGTACCGAACGATGAAGCTGTTGTGTGAGGCGGGCCTGGCAGTAGAACGTCATTTCGATGATGGGATCACGCGCTACGAGATTGAGCACGAGCATCACGACCATCTCGTGTGTTTGCGCTGCGGCAAGATCATCGAGTTCGAGTGTTCGATGATCGAGTCGGCCCAGCAGGACATCGCGAGCCGCTACGGGTTCCGAGTGCTCCGGCACCGCCACGAGCTCTACGGCCACTGCAAGGACTGCGAGCCCGAGGCCTGATCGGGCCCCCCGACCCAGCCCCAGTTCGCAGCGCCTCTCGCCGCATCTCCCACTCCGTACCATTTTCACCCCAGTTCTAGCCCCTGGTGCGAGCGATTGTCCCCCTGCTGTGTTGACAATCCCGTCAGCGGCCCGCTAGTTTTCTAAATGAAATTGAATGTGATTTTCATTTTCATTTAGCCGATGAGATTCGAACGGCAAAACGGCAGAGCGCAGAGCGGAAAAAGACAAGGGATTGCTTCCCCCTGGGGGAGTCAGGGTGTAACGATGAGTCCCCTAGACCAGAAAACGGGCAGTGACGATGGGCATGATTGTCGCTGCGTCTGCGGGAGTCTCGTGGCCAAATTGGTATCAGACGGTGTCGAGCTGAAATGCCGTCGTTGCAAGCGAACCATGGTCCTGCCGCTGGCCGCGCCAGCCGGCCGTGCCACCACAGCGCCCAGCCGCTCGAG
>JAJDAM010000296.1 GCA_029261905.1 Deltaproteobacteria bacterium | reverse complement strand
AAGCCGGGAGGTGGCTTGACGCCGAAATGTCCGATCGTAGAAGGGATCAGCGTATCGATCGTCACGTAGGCCACGACGCCGGCCACGGTCAACGCGATGCGTCCGGGTACTTCGCTTCGCGAGCGGCTGAGAATCAGCACTCCGAGGGCCAGGTTGATGAATGCCAGTGCGCGGGTGCCGTCGATCGTGCCGAGGACCGGCAGGATCCACAGCGCCGCGGTGATCGAACCCGCGATGCTGCCGATATTCGCCAACAGGTAGGACATGCCGATCCGTTTGCTGAGTTGGTCGACATTGCCGAGAAAGAGCCGGCTCGCAAGCGGGTAGGAAAGCCCCATGAACAGCGTTGCGGGCAACATGATCGCGAGCGCCACGCTGGCCTGGAGGGCGAGGCGGATCATCCACGGCGTATCGCGTACCTGCTGAGAAAACACACTGAACTGTTGCTTCAGGCTGGCGTCACTGAGCAGGTAGGTGATCGAACCGATCGCAGTCAGAGCCAACACCGAGATGCCGATCTGACACAAGGCCAGAGACCGCTCCGGTGCGCCGCGCGCAACCACCCAACGCAGCAGCAGGCTGCCCAGGCCGAGTCCCAGCAGGAAGATCACCAGCACCGTACTCAACGCATAGGTGCTGTTGCCTACCAGGTAGCGCAGCGCGCGAAACCAGATGACCTCGTAGCCGATCGTCGTGAAGCCGGAAAAAAGGAGGACGGCGGTGGTGATCCCGAAGGGCAACTCCGTCGGAATCACCGATGTGGATTCGGCCGAATCCGGTTTTGGATCAGACGGCTCATCGTCGTTCGATGTGCCGAGTCGCCACAGCAGCAACGCAGCCAACCCCACGGCAATGTTGATCGCGTTGCCGACCCGGACGGTTCCGTTGAGCCCGAATCGTTCGATCAGCAGCAGGCCGGACAGGATTGCTCCGCTCGCGGCGCCCACGGTATTCCAGCCGTAGATCCGTCCCAGGTGACGGTCGAGGTGAACCGCATCCGCGATCAAAGCGGTGCACAGCGCGGGGAAGGTTGCCCCCATCAATGCAGACGGGATCAGCAACAACGCGAATGCGACAGCGAAACGCAACGCGGACAGAGCGGATTCACTGGACAGGCTTCCGGCAACTTCGCCGAAGAGCGGGGGGAGCTGCGCGAAACCGAGGCTGAACAGCGCCGCCGTTACGCCGATCCCAATCTCGATTCCACCGTAAACCAGCAACGGACGTCGAATCCGATCACCGATCTGGTGGTATCGCCAGGCGCCCAGTCCCATGCCGCCCATGAAGCCTGCGACGACTGCACTCATCGCCAGCGTGGTACTGCCGAACGACAGCGCCAACATGTTCGTCCAAGCAACCTGGTAGATCAGGGCTGCTACACCGGATAGGAACGCAAGCAGATAGAGCAATACCGGTGACACGTTCGACTTCACGCGCGTCCCCGATCGTTCGTGTCGTCGACTCGGACCTTCTCGGGATAGGACAAGAAGCGCGCACGTTTCCCCCGCGCCTCGGCATTTCGCAGCGCGTCGGCCACGAAGACCCTGCCGCGATGGACTGCATCGACCAGGGAAACGCCGTTCGCGAGGTGGGCGGTGATCGCAGAAGACAACGCACAGCCGGTCCCACGGACGGGTCCACCAGCGATGCGCTCACCGTCGAGCCACGAGAGTGCAACCGTGCCGCCCTCTCGGATCGCGAGCAGGTCGCGGGGCGGGCCGTCGCGGTGCCCGCCTTTGACGAGCGCGGCCTCCGCACCGAAATCCGAAACGAATATGCAAGCTGCCGCCTGTGTGCCCTCCTCGGTGGATGTGTCGCAGCCGGACAACGCGGCAGCTTCGTCGAGGTTCGGCGTGACGAGAGCGGATTGACCCATCAAGCTCTGCAATGCTCCCCACGCGCGTCGCTCGAGCAATGCAGTCCCATCGCTGGCTGCCAGCACCGGGTCGATCACGATCGGCACCCGTGCCGCCGGCGGAGCCGGTAGTTGTCCGAGCCCCAACAGCACGTTGCGCACCACATCGTCGGATGCGAGGGCTCCGATCTTGATCGCATCGGGCGTGAAATCCCTGAGCAGGACGCGGAGTTGATCGAGCACGACCGAAGGAAACGCCGGCAGCACCGAATGCACGCGCTCGGTGTCCTGGACGGTCAATGCGGTGATGACCGCGGCACCGTGGACCCCGTGCGCACGGAAGACCTGGAGATCGGCCTGGATGCCCGCTCCCCCTGTCGGGTCCGACCCCGCGATGCTCAATGCGACCTGCATGCGTGCGGATGGTAAGGTGAGTGATCAGATCGCGCACTGGGAGTGTGCGTCAACCGACGAACCATCAGGGAAAAAGATGCATCGAAGCCGGATTCTGTCGCTAATCATCGCACTCGCGCTGGCCACGTCGGGCGGCATCGCGTTGGCCGCCGAGCCGAGATCCCGATCGAAGAGCAAGGCGAGCAGCAAGCCAACCAGCAGCAAACCGGCAAGTAAGAAGTCGGCGACGGTTTCGACGCCCGGCGATCCCGCGAATTCGTGGTACTCGCAGGCCGTCTCCCAGGGGCGCGCCGGGATCAATGTGACCAACTTCTGGTCGCGCGGACCGCAATTTCGCGCAGAGACGGTGGTGGGTGGCCACAAGATCATCACGATCGTCAGCGGTACGACCTACTACGCGTTCGATGCGCTCGCGATGAACGGCGTCGCGATCGAGCGGGCCCCGTCGGCGATCGCCGACGACGATCCCACCCGGCGCCCCTTCGGAAACGAAGTCGAGACGATGTTGGCCCAGGGAGCCGAAAAGGTCCGGGAAGAAGTCGTACTGGGTACCAACTGCGATGTCTATCAGGTCACCGACGACTTCGGTCGACGCATCCTTTGGGTGAGCAAGGGGCAATGGGAGCTCCCGGTTCGGATCGAACTCTACAGCCGGAAATCGGGCGATCGAAAGCTCACCGACTTCTTGGACTGGTCAAACGGTATTCCCATCACCGATGAGTTCTTCGTGCCGCATTCCGCGGTCGTCTTCGAGCGCTACACGCTCGCCGAATACCTGGAACACACCCAGAACATCGGACCGGTCGGTTCGGTACCGGTTCTATACGCAGATCTGCTTCACGGTCGACGGAAAAAGTAGCCCGCACGCGCCGCGGCCTAGGCGGTCTTCGGTTCAGTCACCCAGGTGATGTTCGTGTCGGCGACTGCCGGTTGGCGGTCCGCGAGCACCACCAGTTGCCGAGCGACCTTTCCCGCCAGATCGGAGAACGCGATCGCGGAAGGCGATTCGGGTGCAGATTCGACGATCGGTACACCAGAGTCGCCGCCTTCGACGATTCGCGTATCGATCGGAACTTCGCCGAGAAACGGAACTCCGAGTTCCGCTGCCGTACGTTCGCCACCTCCCTGACCGTACAAGTAATACTTGCGATCCGGAAGGTCGGGGGGAGTGAAGTAGGACATGTTCTCGAGGATGCCGAGCACCGGGACCTGTACCTTCTGGAACATCCGAAGGCCCTTGCGGGCATCGATCAGCGACAAGTCGTTGGCCGTGGTCACGATGACGGCACCCGAAATTGGCGCTTGTTGCGTGAGAGTCAGCGCCGCGTCGCCGGTTCCGGGCGGCATGTCGATGATCAAGTAGTCGAGTTCGCCCCAGATCACGTCCGTCAGGAACTGTTTGATGAGTCCATGAACCATCGGGCCACGCCAGATTACCGGGGAATCGTCAGTGACCAGGTACCCGATCGACATCAGCGACAGTCCGTGCGCTTTGTGAGGGATGATCTTCTCGTCGCGGACCTCGGGCCGACCTCGGGTCCCGGTCAGCAGCGGCAGGGAAGGTCCGTAGACGTCCGCATCGAGCACGCCGACGGTGGCCCCGGTCTTCCGAAGTGACAGCGCCAGATTGATCGCGGTCGTG
>JAJDAM010000295.1 GCA_029261905.1 Deltaproteobacteria bacterium | reverse complement strand
ATGATGTGGTGCAGCGACTTTCCGCATCACATCACCGATTGGCCGGACTCCAAGCATTTGATCAATTCGATGTCTCAGGGCATCGCTGCCGAGAAGAAACGAAAGATTTTCTGCGAGAACGCGGGTCGACTCTACGGCTTCATGAAGTAACCAACCCAGGGGATTTCCGCCCCAGAGCCCCGTGCGTCGCGAGCCGTTGCGTGCGTTCGAGAGTACCCGTCGATCCAGATGACCGACTCGTCCAACAACAGTACGCAGACGCGACGCATCGGTTTGGCGAGCGCGGTCTTCCTCGTGATCGCCAACATGCTCGGGACGGGCGTGTTCACGACTTCTGGCTTCTCGCTCGCAGACCTGGGAGACCGCAACGTCGTACTCGCCGCGTGGGCAGTCGGTGGCGTGCTGGCACTCTGCGGTGCGCTCAGTTACGGCGCGCTGGCAAGACGAATCCCGCGCTCGGGGGGCGAATACACTTTCCTGGCCGAGACCGTGCATCCTCTCGCCGGATTCCTCGCGGGTTGGGTCTCCCTGTTCGCCGGTTTCACGGCACCGATCGCGGCAGCCGCGATCGGACTTCAGGTCTACCTCGGGACCGCGCTGGGTACCGGAGACGGAGTGCGCCCGGAGTGGATCGGGACAGCCGCGATCGTGCTGGCAGCGGCGATGCACGCGGTGCGTGTCGAAAGCGGCCTGGTCGTCCAGAACGCCGCTGTGATCCTCAAGCTGGCGGCCATCGGCCTCTTCGTCGGGCTCGGCGCCTACCTGACCGGCCTCCGCCCCGTCCCCCCGCAGGCGATCGCTCCTGCATTCGACCTCGGATCGTTCGCCGTCACGTTGGTCTGGATCTCGTTTGCGTATTCCGGCTGGAACGCCGCGGTGTACGTCGGTGGCGAAATCATCGATCCGGATCGAAACCTTCCCCGCTCGCTGGCACTGGGCACGCTGACGGTTACGGTGCTCTACCTGGCATTGAACGCGGTCTTTCTCTACTCGGCCCCGGTCGCCGACCTCGTTGGCCGGGCCGACATCGGAGCCGTTGCGGCCGATGCACTCGGCGGCCCTCCGCTGCGACGCGCGCTTTCGGCACTCGTCGGGTTGGCGCTGTTCACGTCGATCTCGTCCATGGTGATGACGGGGCCTCGGGTCTACATGCAGATGGCACACGACGGTTTGTTCCCCCGCATCTTTCGAAGCGGCGACGTTCCCACCAACGCGATCGCGCTCCAGGCGGCATTGGCAATCGCCGTGGTGTGGAGTACGAACCTCGCACAGCTGTTTTCGTACATCGGGTTCATGCTCGGGATTTCTGCCATTGCGACGGTGCTGGGATTGCTGTCACTGCGCTGGCGTGAAGGCCCGGAGCGCGTCCCGATTCCCGGTTACCCGTGGATCCCCATCGTCTACGTGGTCGGCACAGCCGGCGCATCGATGTTCCTGGTAGCCCGCAAGCCCGATGAAGCGCTGTTCGGCCTGCTGACCCTTCTGGCCGGCTTGCCCGTCTACGCCGCGATGCAGCGCCGAAGTTCGAATCGCGTCTAGGCTTCGCTGAACAGACGCCCGCCCACTTTTCGAACGCGACAGCCCGCGAGCTTCTCGTCCAGATCGAGCAGCGCCAGACCGCCATCGAGTCGGGCGAGCAATTCCTCGATGGCCTCGCGTCCACTCGCTGTGGCGGTGCACGCCCGCATTGCATCCGCAACGCGCTGTAGCATCCATACGTGATACGGGAGGACCATGCGTCGCTCTCGCACTCCGCCGATCTCGAACTCGTGAGTGAGTGCGCCGTCTCCGGTCTGTAGTGCGTCGAATCCCGGCGTCGGTGTAAAGGTCTTGCCGGGGAGTTCACCCTCGGGCGCGAGTTCGCCGCTCGCAACGAACGACTGCACGCGCTCGAGCGTGCTTTCGAGCACTGGCCACATCTCGCGAAAAAACACATTCAGGATTTCGAGCAACGTATCGGGGACGGAATCATCCGAAACCCACTGCCCACCGTGGCTGGTCGCAGGGCGCGGGATCAACGCGCCATCCTTCCCGGCTGAATACAACTTCTGATTGTAACTGCGTGCATTGAGAGCGTTGTTTCCATTCGTCCGCTCGACCCATTCCGCGACCAGCGGAAATCGCGTCCGCATCGCGAAACCGGGCACCGCATCCCGAAACAAATGCGCGTACAGCGGCCCCATCAGTCCGAAATCCGCCAGCGAAGGCAAGCCCCCGAAGATGAAGTCGTGGGTGTCGAAATGCCGCTCGAGGATCTCCAGCAACGCATCATTACTGGCTTCCCAGACCGGTTCGGTTCGCTTCGTCACGCCCATTGCCAGCAATCCGGCGTAGACGCCGCGCGGGTTGGACTCGGCATCCTTCACACCCAACACGTCGCGCAACATCCGCTCGGCCACGGCACGGCGGGTGCTGCCGTCGGCGTCGGGCTGGAATGCGGGCGCCCACTGCTGCGCGTTGAATGCGAACTGATTCGGCTCGACACCCTCGAGCGAGTAGTGCCAGCGTTCCCAGAACGCGTAAACCACCATCCACTCGTCGGCCAGCAACTCGATCAGGTACGAAGCCAGACACTGGCGTGGGCGTGTCGCAGGATCGGGGATGACGGGTTGTTTGGGATGGGCGCGCTCGCAGTAATCGATGATCTCGCTCGAATCCTGAACGAAAGTGCCATCGGGAGCCTGAAGCTGGGGAACCGTATTCGACTGCGTGGCGGGAACCAGCACCCCTGCGATCAAATCAGCGGAAGCCAGGATGTCCTCGTAGCCGGGCCCGAGCGCGCCGAAGAAATCCTTGTAGCGCAGATAGGCGCGGACCTTTCCGGAGAAGTAGCTGTGTTCCCAAGAGAAGAGGCGATACGAATTCGGCATGGGGTGCAGTCTACGCTTCGCGTCGAAGCGCCGCCGCTGCAACCGCCGACAAGCCGGCCGTAGCGTGGGATTCCGTCTTTTGCAAAAACACTGGAATCTCTCGGATTCTCTGACGCCGAAATGGGTTATGGAAAGACCCCGTTGTTCCGAACGATGACGGAAGCCTGTGTAGGTGTGACGCCTGTCGGGTATTGCATTTTGTCGAATTGGGGATCTTCGTGGCTGTGTTGGCAGGTTCGCTCTATCTGATTTGTACGGCGGCATTCGCGCTGCTCTCGTTCGTGATCGGCGTGCGAATGATCGGGTTGTCTCGCAAGACAGGTGAAACACCCGAGTTCCTGCTTGGCTTCGGAATGATTCTGACCGCCTCCATCGGTTACGGCCTGTTGATCACTGCAGGCGTCCTACGTCCGACGGCCGAGGACCCCGCCAGCGCCGGCCTGACGGCCATTACGATGCTCGGCAAGATGACGCACAACATCGGTGTCATGTGCATGATCGGATTCGTGTTGCTGGTGTTCCGACGTGGCGTCGTGTGGGCGAGGTGGTTGGCTGGATTGATGGCCGCCGTGCTCTGGATTGGCTTCGTGGGCGTCTGTCTGACCGGCGGCCTGGAAACCGGGAGCCCCGAGGGCTTCTGGTACTGGTTCGAGTTCTCGGTGATCGGCACCTACCCCGTCTGGACCAGCATCGAGGCGCTTCGCTACTACACCTCGATGAGAAAGCGTCAGGAGCTGGGCCTTGCAGACCCGCTGCTCGTCAATCGCTTCCTGCTGTGGGGAGTCGCGGCGTTGCTATCGTTGGCGGCAATCTGGGCGGTCACGGTTCCCGCTCTGCTGGGAGTTCGGGGGATGGGTCCGACGTCGCCGTTCATGTCGTACTGCATGATCGCGACTTCGATCTTCGGCACGGGATGCGTGTCGATGTACTGGATGACGTTCTTCCCCCCGAGCTGGTACGCGAACCGAATCACCGCGCAGGTCCCGAACCCCGCCTAGCGGTCTTCGGTCCGTTGCTATCGTGTTCTCCCAGGAGGACTCGATATGTCGAGACCCGAAGTTCCGAATTTTGGCGCGTTGCTCGGGCCCGCCATCACTGCGCTACCCGAAACCGCCCGGCCGGCTCTGCTGTGCGGTCTCGAGCGCGCAGCTGCGGCACGCTACCGGGCCTGGGCGACCGAGCTTCCCGAGCAAGCTTCCACGCTGCTGGCCTGCGCGGCCCGAGAAGACGAGATCGCCGACCTCGTCGAGGAGCTCTTTCCAGTCGACGCCGTTGGACGCGAAGCCGTCGACGAAGCGCTACCCGGTGCCATCGCGATCTACCACGAAGCGTTTGCGAAGCACCCCGTGTTGGACCAGGTCTATCTGCAATCCGAAGCCGAACTCCAGGGTGCCGCCGCCTGGGTCGGTATCGCTTCGGGAATCGACGACCCCGCCACGAAGGCAATCCTCGCGCGCTGCAGCTCGCTCGAAGAACAGAGCTCCATTGCAGCGAAGGCGGTACTCGCCGCCGCAACGTAGGGAGCGACGCCCGCGGCGGCGGCCGGATCGCAGGTTCGAATGTTCCCGTTGCTACGCTCGGGGGATGGCGGACTGGATCGGCCTTGCCGAGTCGGCGTACCGGCTCGATGGCGAACTCGACGATTGGGTCGGGGGCGTGCGCGACGCCTGCGGCGCAATCCTCGACCAGGGCCTGGGCGTCGCGGTGCACACGTTCCGGACGACGCCGACGACGCTGCGGACCGAGAGCATCGCAGTCCACGCGGGTCCTCCCGGCTTCGAAGACATCGTCCGTGCTGCGAATGAATCGGCGTCACCGGAAGGCGTCGCACGTTTTCTCGGCTGGGGCACGAGCGTCATGACGATGAGCGAGGCGATTTTCGCGCCCCTTCCCGAAGAGCGCGACACGTTCATGGAGGCCTCGCGCAGTACCTTGCAGGACGTACTGGGCGTGATGGTTCTGTGCGGTGGAGGTCGCGGGATGTCGATCTCGATTCCGATCCCCGAGACCCGTGCTGCCACCCCTATCGAACGTCGTCACCTCGGCAGGATCGGTGCTCACCTCGCGGCCGGCCTGCGGCTGCGAGCTTCGCTCGCTGCGGACCCGGCCAGCCTCGATGACGACGATGCAGAAGCCGTTCTCGACCCGACCGGTGCAGTCCGCGACGCCCATGGGCAGGCCAGCGGCGAACAACCACGCGCCCGACTGCGCCACGCCGTCCACCAACTGGAACAGGCTCGAAGTCGAAGCCGTCGCGAAGACCCGGAATCGCTGGGCCTTTGGGAAGGGCTGGTGGCCGGACGCTGGTCGCTGGTCGATCGCTTCGATTCCGATGGCCGACGTTTTATCGTGGCACACCGCAACGAACCCCGACTCGGTGATCCCCGGGGCCTCTCCACGCGCGAGCACCAGGTCTGCGAACACGTCGGCACGGGACGCTCGAACAAAGAGATCGCGTACGAGTTCGGCGTTACCGAGTCTGCCGTCGCCAACGCCGCTGGGCGAGCGCAGCGCAAACTCGGACTGAGTTCTCGTCTCGAACTCGCGAGCTTCTTCGCACCCGGCGGCCCGCGAGCGCGGTTGGTGTCGTTCGAACTCGGCGGCGAGACTTTTGCCGCGGCTGCGGCGGAAGTGACCGATGAGAACGCCCTGCTTCAACTGCCCCCTGCCGAAAGAGAAGTCACCCTGCACCTGCTCCGAGGCGCGACCAATGCGGAGATCGGTCGCCTGCGAGGAACCTCACAACACACCGTCGCGAACCAGGTGCAATCCATCTTCGAACGTCTCGGCGTCCGCTCGCGCGTCGAGCTGGCCGCAAGGTTGGGAGGCGCTTGAATCCATTCCTCTCTTATTGCGCAACAGCCCGAGAGCGGCGTTAGCATGTTCAGTGCGCGGAATTCATCCGCCGTGGGCTCCCGGTGACCGAGAACGATTCAACATTGCAGCCCGAACCAACCGTCCCACCGCCGGTACGGGGGCGCTTCATTGCCGGGACGACCATTCTGGTCTTGCTCTGCATTGGAGCGTACGCGGTACTCGAGACCTTCATCGTGCCCATTGCCTGGGCCGGTGTGCTCTGCTTCACCACCTGGCCGGTCTATCGAATCGTGCTGGACCGGGTGGGCCAACGCGAGACGCTGGCCGCCTCGGTCATGACCTCGCTCGTGCTGGTCGCTGTCGCTTTGCCGGTGCTTCTGTTCTCGTGGCGACTGGTCGACGAAGCGCAGCAAGTCCTGTCGATGCGCGACCAGCTCCAACAGCTGCCGACCGATTGGATTCAGAGCCTCCCGGTGGTCGGCTCGGGGCTTCACGAGAGTCTGGTCAGCTGGCGACAGGACCCCGAACGGTTCGAGCACCTGTTGTCTCAGTACACGGAACCGATCCGGGAGTTCCTCTTTTCGTTGGCCGGCCGACTGGGGCGCAACATCGTCAAGATCGCGATGACGCTGATGTCGGCGTTCTTCTTCTACCGTCACGGCGAAGAAATCGTCACACAGGCCCGAGCGGTCGCCCAGCGCTTCACGGGCGAGCGTGCCCACCATCGGTTCCAGGTGGTAGGGCAAACCCTTCAAGCCGTTGTCTACGGCCTGTTGCTCACCGCAATGGCGCAGGGCCTGTTGGCCGGGCTGGGATACGCGGTCGCCGGTTTGTCTGCGCCATTGCTGCTGGGCGCCGGCACCGGCCTGCTCGCACTGATCCCGTTCGGCGCTCCGATCGTGTGGCTTCCGGCAAGCATCTGGGTCATCACCACCCATTCGACTCTGG
>JAJDAM010000294.1 GCA_029261905.1 Deltaproteobacteria bacterium | reverse complement strand
GTTGGTGATGTAGATCTTCGAGCCGTTGATCACCCACTCGTCGTCGTCGCGGACCGCACGGGTTTTGATGCCCGCGACGTCGGAGCCGGCGTCGGGCTCCGTCACCGCGATCGCGGAAACCATGTCGCCTGCGATCGAAGGCACCAGGTAGCGGAGTTTCAGGTCATGGCTGCCGAACTCGGCGAGCGAAGGCGTCGCCATGTCGGTGTGGACGCTGATCCCCATCGCGACACCGGCGTTGTCGCATCGGCCGATCTCTTCGAACATCACCGCCGTGTACGACCAATCGAGGCCCGCGCCGCCGTACTCGGGCGCGTAGCGCAGCCCGAGCATCCCGAGGTCGCCCATCACCTTGTAGAGCGTCTTGTCGAAGCACCCGGCCTCGTCGAACTCGCGCGCGCGCGGTCGTAGCTCGTCGTCGACGAACCTGCGGACCGTCTCGCGGAACAGCTCGTGCTCGGGGGTGGAGAAGAGATCATTCGGCATCGGAAACCTCGTGGGGGTGCGAGCAGTGGATTGCGCCGCCGACCTCAAGTATGCGTGCGAACGACGACGAAGCGAACGGAGCCAGCGTCGCCGTTCGTGCGCTGGATCGCTACTTGCGCAGCCTTTTTCGATTGAGCAATGCCAATGTCAGTCCGCCCGCTGCGAGGAAGAGCAACGCGGAAGGCTCTGGAACGAAGCGCAGCGTGAGCGTCGTGAACAGCGCGATCTTCTCATGGTTTCCCGGAAACCCCGTCGTAGCAATCTGCACGGGAGAGATCAATTGGATCGACCCCAGCGGAGTCAATACGGAGGACGAAGCCAGCGAGTGGATGAATCCGCTTTGCATGGCGGTCGCCAGCGCCCCATTTGCCGTCTGCGTCGTGAGCGTGGCGGCGCCCAAGGTCCACGCGTCTGCCTGCAGCGACATTCGAAGCGGTGGACGTGATTCGGTGATGACGCCGCCGCCCGCCCCGACACCGGTCGATCCCGTTTGAGTGGTCAGGTTCAATGGGATGTTGCTGCTACAACCGGCGACCACCAGACACACGAACATGATTCCGCGCACCGGAACCACCGGTTGCGTGAACGCCGCCGTTCCGAGCAATGGCCCCAATGTCCCTGCGCCCAGTGAGGCCTCCAGGAAGAAGCTGGGGACGAGCGCAGCGAGTTCAGGGTCGGTGACGGGGGCGATCCCGATGCCGTGGACGCCACCGGAGAGCCGCATTTCGCCGGGAGTCGCGAGTGGTCCCGAGAAGACCGCAACGCCCGCACCCGTCAGAACCAACGGCGGAAGCGCGCCGATTTTGAATCCGAGTGATCCAGTCCAATTCCGATCGAAGCTGAGTTCGGAATCATCGGACGCGGACGAGCATTCGAGGTCGTTCGCGAAGTCAGCAAGGCCGTCGAGATCATTGTCGCTGCCGTCGTCGCATTGTGGGTTCTCGAGGCTCGCATGCCCACTCGCGCAACCGGGGTCGGCGCCGAAGTCCGTCAGAGAATCCAGATCATTGTCGATCCCATCGTCGCAGGGCGGGTTCTCGATGTCGCTCGCATACCTCTCACAGCCAGGGTCGTCGGGAAAGTCGGTCAGGCCATCGCTGTCGTTGTCGATGCCGTCGTTGCAGACCGGGAGCCCGACGGCGACCTTGAACACCTTGCTTGACCCGATGACGAACACGTTGCCGTCCGCATCTGCTGCGATGGAGCTGGGGAAATCGAAGACATTCGCACCACCGTCTCCCGATGCGTCCATGATTTCGGTGATCGCCCCATCGGGAGAGACCATGAATACGTTGTCCGAGGCGCTCCCAGTGACGAATACTCTTTCGCTGGCGTCGACGGCTATGCCGCGCGGTTGGTCGAGCGCGTTCCCCAAACCGTCGCCCGAGGCATCGATGATCTCCGTGATCGTTCCGGCAGGGGTGAGCTTGAGAGCATTGTCTGAATAACCGCCAACGACGTACACGTTGCCACTTGCATCCACGGCGACATCTTCGGGATCCGACAGGTGTTTCGAGAAACCGGCGCCAGTGAATGGAATCGCAACGGACAGCGTACCGACGGGGGAGACACGAAGTACCGCATACCCGTTGTCAGTGCTCACGTAGACGTTCTTGTCTGCGTCGAGTGCAAGCCCAGTCAGGTGCAGCAGCAGCGGCGGTGGGGGATCGAAGCGACCCACGACCTCGGTAATCGTTCCCGCCGGCGAAATTGCGAAGACGCTGTCGTTCCAGCCGGCCACGTAGACCGTCCCATCGGAATGGACGGCTACATGGCTTCCACCAGCGAAGGGATTTCCGGCGCCGTCACCGCTCGAATCGATGATCTCGGTGATCGTCCCGCTCGGCGTGATTTCGAAGGCATTGGCGAGGGCAGCGAGATACACGTGGCCGTCCGCGCCCGTCGTGATTCCTCTCGGGTCGCTCAACGCATTGCCGGCGAGATCGCCCAAAGCGTCGATGATCTCGAAGATCGAACCGCTTGGCGTGACTCGAAACGCGTTGTCTGACAATTTCCCGGTCACATACACGTTGCCATTCGCATCGGCCGTGACCCCGCTTGGTCCGTTGAGCACGTTTCCGGCCCCGTCCCCCGCCGAGTCGAGGATGACTGTGACTTGGGCGGTCCCTGCGGTGGGATAGAGGAGAATCCAGGCCCCGACGACGAAAACCGTAGTCCAGCGCGACGATTCAATGAGTCGCACACCGATGACTGTACTACACGAGGAAACGTTCGTGCCGCGTGGTTGGTTCGATCTCGAATCAAAAGGGACACTGGGACACACTTTGGCAGTCGTCCGCGACAATAGGCCTCACCTGCGACGGTGTGCGGCGTCGCAACAAGCTACCCGATGGCATCGATCTTGCGGAAGAAAGAGAGAAAGAGCCGGGAAATCCGTACGTGCTTCCCAGGTTCACTGTAGTGTGGAGTATCGACGTCCAAGCCGTCGCATGATTTGATTGAGGATATGACTGAAATGACTACGCAGATTTCGACCGTGACCACTTCGTTTCGGGTTGCCATGATGACCATTCTCTCAGTGTTGGCCTGGATCCTCGCAGCCGATGCCGGCGCGCAGAGTCAGGGTCCGTCGGTCGAGAGCTGCATCGGCTGCCATGCGCTGGGTGAGCAGGCCCCGGTCGGCATCAACAGCAACTTCGAGGATCTGCACTACATCGACCTCCATCCCGACGGTCCCGCGAGCATCTCCGGGTACAGGCGCCTCGACGTGGCACCCACTCTGGTCGACGTGACTGGGACGAGTTTCATCATCGAGTTCGGCGTCACCAACGAAAACGGAGCTGCTGTCGACAACGTATTCGAGACCGACGGTCGCTTCGCACTTGCCGTGCTCGAACCCCCCGACCCGATGGATCCGGATCAGTCGGGAGATCCGAATGAATGGAAGCGGATCGGGTACGAGCGCTTCACCGAAGGCGGCGTGTTTCAATCCCTCGGTGGCGGTTCGTATCGATACACGGCCGTCTTCGATCCCACGACCGTCCCCGTCCTGGCGGGGCAGACCCTTCGCGCCGCCATCCAGATCTCCGCGGGCGACATTCCGGCGAGCAACGGCTGGTGCGATTTCGACGCCAATCTGGTGATGGCGAACGGTTGCGTGACGCCGCCGAGCCTCACCCGGGACATCGTCCGGACCGATACCTGCAATGGCTGTCACGGAGTGACGAGCGATACGCGGCTCCGCGAGCACGGTGGGCGAACCGAGGTGGAGTACTGCGTCACCTGCCACAACCCCGATCGCAATCCTGAAACCGGCATGACGACGCTGGTCCACAAGATCCACTACGGCTCGCAGCTCACGCAGGAGTGGCTCGAAGGGGAGTTCGACAACGTCAACTTCACACGCGACATCGACAACTGCACGTCGTGCCACATGGCCGGTCCGGTGGATGCGGACAACTGGAAGACGGAGCCGAGCCTGGAGGCGTGCGGCTCCTGCCACGACGATGTGAACTTCGCAACGGGCGAGAATCACGGATCCGGCGGGCAGCAGCTCACGAACACCTTCTGCTCCAATTGCCATCCGGCTGAAGGGGTGTCCACGCCGGCCCTGCGCCCGGTGGCGACGGTCCACCAGGGCTTGGCTCGCTCGCAGGAGGGCGCGCTCTATCGCGGTGCGGGCAACGGTATCGTGATCGAGAGCGCCACGTTCGACCGCGTCGCCGAAACGCTCACCGTCGATTATTCGGTCACGCGCAGCGGCCAGAAGATGAATCTGGCGACCGCGCCGCAGTGGACCAACGGGGGCCGACTCGTCCTCAACGTGGCCTGGTCGACCGAGGATTACACCAACGAAGGGAGTGGGAGGGGGCCCGCACAGCCGGTGATCACGAACGCGCTCGACATCGGCAATGCGGTCACCGATCTCGGAACGGGCAGCTATCGGATCGTGGTCGACGTCTCGTCGTTCGGCTTCGGGACCGCGGTCGTGTCCCTCGAGGGACACCCCAACGCAAACATCCTCGGGGATGGAAACTACGTGCAGATTCCGGTCAAGAGCCCCGCCCAGTTCGTCAACCTCGAGTCCCGCGCGCCTCTGGTTGCGCGCCGCACGGTGGTCGACATCAACAAGTGCAATGCCTGTCACGATTCGTCGGGCGCGGGCCTCGCTCTGCACGGCAACAACCGCACGAGTGAGATGCAGGTCTGCGTGCACTGCCACAACCCCGACGCGACGGACATCAACCGGCGACCGGCCGATCCCGCCATGGCGCTCGACGGGAAGGCCGAAGAGTCGATCGACATGAAGCGGATGATCCACCAGATCCACATGGGCGGGGATCTGGAAGATCCCGTAGTCATCTACGGCTTCGGCGGGAATGCTCACGACTACAGCACGGTGAACTTCATCGGGAACTCGATGAACTGTCTGACGTGCCACAATCCCGGCACGTACAGTACCGATGTCGCGGCGAGAACCCTGCCGTCGACAAACGATACCGGGCTCGACGTCCTGGATCCGGAGGACGACCTGAACCTCTCGCCCGTTACGTCGGTCTGCTCGTCTTGTCACGACACGCAGCGAGCCACGAGTCACATGGTGGCCTTCGGTGGGACCTTCGGCTCGCTCGATTCAGAGATTGCGACGGTACCGGAGCCGGATGCCCAGCTGCTGGCAGCCACCGCACTGAGCCTTTTGGGCCTGCTCGCGCGCCGGCGGCTGCACCGGTAGCTTCCCGCCTGGCGAATTCGGGAGTGAGATGGACGAAGGCGGGTCCTCGGGCGTGGAACGGCAACTTCATTCGCGTCGCCCGGCGCGCAAGCTGGTGTACCTGCTGCTCGGTGGACTGTTCGCCTGCGTGGGGCAGTGGTCGCTGCCGGAGCCGACCGGATACCACCGAATCGAGCCGGTGGCGGAAGCCGGAGATCGAATCGGGCCGGAGCGCTGCTACGACTGTCATGACTCGTTTGCGGGGCACTTCGTGGCCAACGCAGCGCATCCGGATTGCGAGGCGTGCCATGGCCCCGGTCAGCAGCACGAGTACACCGCCCTGGCCACGGACATCCGGTATCCGGGCAGCGAGGACTGCGCGGCCTGTCACCAGACCGGTTCCAAGACGCTGCTGGGATGGACGACCTCGCCGCACGCCCGCTCGGAGGTGATCTGCAGTGACTGCCACGACGTCCACAACCGCGAACCCTTCAATCTGCGTCAGGTTGACGATTTACACCAAGCGGTGATGCCACGAGCGGACGCCACCAGCCGGATGTGCGTTAGTTGTCATCCCGAGGTGAGGGCCCAGCTCGACCTTCCCTCTCATCACCCGGTCCGCGAGGGCATGCTGAGCTGTACAGACTGCCACTCCGCCCACGAAAGCCGGATGAATACGCTGGGAGCCCGTACCCAGCTCTGCCTGGATTGTCACCAGGAGGTGGGTGGGCCGTGGATCTACCAGCACCCCCCCGTCACCGAGGATTGCGGATACTGTCACACCCCACACGGAGCCAGCGCAGACTTCCTGCTCGAGACGAGCCAGCCTGCGGCCTGCATCTCCTGTCACACACTCCCGATCGCCGGTGCGATCCACCAACCCTACGCGTTCACGACCGCCTGCACGGATTGCCACAATGCGGTCCATGGCTCCTACGCGGACCCGCATTTGAGGAAATGACCACATCGATGGGTCGTCTCCTTGCCGCGATGGGTGGCACGCTGTTGTGGTTGGCCGCTCCCGGCTTCGCCGACGCCGAACCCCGAAGTGTGCCGACCCTCCCCGGCGAGGTGCACAGCGCGTGGTCGCTGACGGCGATCGGGCAGTACACACAGATTCCGTCCCCCGAAGACGACAATGCAGTCGGCGGTTGGTTCGATCAGTACGAGTTCACACCGAACAAGGGGAGTGATGTCCCGTTCCAGCTCGGGATTCGCGAAGCGGCCTTCGACTTGTTCCGTGGACAGACAGCGATCGTTCAGTCGCGACTGCACAGTCCGACGTCGAATCTCGGCGTCTCCGGCTCCGAAATCCAAGAACCCTTCTTCAACCAGAGGCTCGACGCACTGACCCGCCTCGCGGGATTCGACTTCGATGTCTCCTACCGGCGGATTCGGACCGAGCAGCTGCGGCTGTTTCCGAATACACAGGGACCGGGGTTGGTTTTCCGTGACCGAAGCGACCGGGACGACCGCTTCTTTCGCGACCGGACCGGATTCTTCGCCGAGGCACAACTGCGCCCGTACGATGCGCTGGACGCGCCGGAGGCGCCCGGCAGTTGGATCCACCCCGAGCTCTCTGTGCGAGGTGGTTACGAGGCGAGAGACGGAGAAAAGCAGATTCGATTCCTCCGGGCACCCACGAATCGATGGCTCGGCGTGACGCGGAAGCAGGATCTCACCGTCGCGGACATGGGGGGTGGCCTGCTCGTCGCT
>JAJDAM010000293.1 GCA_029261905.1 Deltaproteobacteria bacterium | reverse complement strand
CTCCCTCTCGGAGATCTCCAATCCGAGACACCAAGTCACGTCAGATTATTTTCTGATCAGGGTCTAGTGTCCTGTCCCAGCAATAGCTTTACTTAGTCGTTCGAGCTTATCGAAGATCGAGTCTGGCGTGGCAGTCCATTCGAATGGAAGACACTTTCGGTTGTAGTTCTTGACGAAGGTTTCGATTTTGTCGATGAGGTCACGAACGCTCTTGAAGGTGCCGCGTCGGATCGCTTTCTGCGTGATGATGTTGAACCAGATCTCGACCTGATTGAGCCAAGATGAATAGGTGGGCGTGAAGTGAATGTGGAACCGGGGTCGAGCGGCGATCCAGCGCCTGACGCTCGCATGCTTGTGCGTTGCGTAGTTGTCGACGATGAGGTGAACGTCGAGTTTCTTGGGGACGGCTGCATCGATTTCCCGTAAGAACCCAAGGAACTCCTGGTGGCGATGTCGCTGCTTGCACTTGGTCAGCACCCGACCCGACGCGACATCGAGCGCTGCGAAGAGCGTCGTGGTCCCATGCCGGATGTAGCCGTGCGTCACGCCCTCGACGTAACCCAAGCCCATTGGGAGAGTCGGCTGCGTACGATCGAGGGCTTGGATCTGGCTCTTCTCGTCGACGCAAAGCACGACGGCATGATCGGGTGGGTTGAGATAGAGCCCGACGATGTCTCGGACCTTCTCGACGAAGAAAGGATCCGTTGAGATCTTGAAATTCTTCTGCCGATGCGGCTGCAGGCCGAACGCCTTCCAGACTCGTTGGACTGTGGACTTCGAGAGCTTTGTTTCCGCGGCGATCGTTCGGCACGACCAGTGCGTGCCTCCCTTTGGTTTCGTCTTCAGCGTCTTGCGAAGGAGAGTTGCGACCTGCTCGTCGCGAACCGAGCGCGGGCCACCGGGACGTGGCTCGTCGTAGAGTCCAGCAAGACGTTGTACGAGATATCGCTTGCGCCAGATCCCCACCGTTGGCTTGGAAAGCTCCAGGCGTTCAGCAATGTCGGTGTTGTTCTCACCATCTGCAGCCAGCAGAACGATTCGTGCACGGGTTGCGAGCGATTGCGGTAAGGATCGCGAACGAGTGATCGAGATCAGTTCTTCGCGCTCCGACTCAGACAACGTGAGTCGAACGAGTGGACGTCCCAAGGTCATGGCTTCCCCCTTTCAGAGAAGCCTACATTGATCCAATTAATTAGTAAAGGAATACATGGGACAGGACACTAGAAGCCATCTCATAAACCCCGACCGAGCCAGGGGCCCGAATTCGGCCCGAGATCAAGGCGCGAAACCGCAGGCATAGCTATAGCTACGGCGAGGTTTCGCAACGCAGAGATCGGGTCGAAGGCGGGTGCCTGGCGACCGAGGGGTTTATGAGATGGCTTCTAGATTCTCTCGCGGGCATTCACCAAGGGGATCGTCGATGAAGGTCAAATGGCTGGGGGCGCTTCTCGCAAGCGTTGTTCTCGTAGCGGCCCCCGCCACCACACAAGAGGAGGGGGATGACACTGCCGTCGAAACCCCGGTGGCCTCCTCGATCGTTCCGGTTTCATTGATTCCCGAGCGGACAGAAGCGCTTCAACAAGACCTGCGACGGATTTCGGAATCAGTGGCAGCGGCCGAGCCAGCCGTATCCCAGATCGAGCGGGACCTGCCGGGCCTGAACGAAACGAGTGTTCTTCGTCTGGAGCAGACCGAAGCCCTTCTCGCAGCCTCGCCCTCGCTCGAAGAACTCAGGGATGCCGAAACCGATTGGATCGGGCGGCTTCGCTCACTCTCGTCCCGACGCGAGATGCTGGCGAAACGGGCGACCGCGCTCGAGGACGAAGTCGTCCGGCTTCAGGACGTGGATCGCGTTTGGCGCCTTTCACTGGAGAATGCACGAGAAAACCGCGCACCCAGAGAAGTTCTGAAC
This sequence comes from Deltaproteobacteria bacterium, assembly GCA_029261905.1. Taxonomy (GTDB): domain Bacteria; phylum Myxococcota_A; class UBA9160; order UBA9160; family SMWR01; genus JAJDAM01. The sequence continues at coordinate 14,690 of JAJDAM010000293.1, read as the reverse complement.
ACCGTCCAGGTGAACCTGAGCGCGATCGAGGCGCTTACCGACCGGGTCAGAGAGAGGTGGAACGTGGTTCTGACTCTGCTCACCGCGGTCAGTGAAAGGGAACTCGAAGCGTCGGACGCCTCGGGACGGATTTCCAGCGCGCGTGTCGCGATTCGCTCCAGGCTGTTCGAGCCAGACGCCGAGACGTTGTGGAGTGCTTTTTCGGCCGGTTCGGCAGCGCCTTTCTGGGGGCCCGTTCGAAGGGCAGCGTCGAGTGATTGGAAAGAATTCCTCGAGTTCGTCGGGAGCCGAAAGCGATCCTTCGTCCCTCTGGCGATCGTATTCGTCGGCTCGCTCGTGCTGGCATTCTACGTCGGCGACCGAATGCGCAAACGCGTGGAGGATGGCCGGCTCGAAGGTTCTGCGGCGTCCTTCGAGCGCCCGGTTTCGGTCGCCATGCTCGTGACGGCCTTCTGCGGCGCCGCCGTGTTCCCGTTCGCGCCCGGCCTGGTGTGGGATTTCGTCGGCATCGTGCTGCTGCTCCCTGTATGGCGGCTCTTGGTGCCGGTCGTTCCTGGGACCGCACGCCCGCTACTCGGGATTCTGGCCTGCTTCTACCTGGTCGACCGCGTGCGTGATTTCATCGGCCCGGCGCTGCTGGTCGAGCGGACGCTCTTTTTTGGAGAGATGACTGCGGCGATCCTGGCGATCGTGTTGTTGCTACAACCTTCGCGGTTGAGCCGGGTTTCGGCCGCGGATACCCCCCCGCCCGTCATCGGCCTGGGACTCCGCATCGTAGTCGGCGCATTCGCGATAGCGGCCGTCGCGAACCTTCTCGGGTATGTCGCATTCGCTCAGCTCATGGGTGACGGCGCACTCGGTAGCATCTACCTGTCGCTACTTTCGTATGCCGGCTATCGAATCGGCACCACGTTCGCCCTGGTCTTGCTCACCAGCATCCGTCTCGGTGCCGTCGGTGTCATCCGAAACAACACCGAGCAGCTCGTGCAATGGTGCCGACGGGGACTTGCGGTTCTCTTTGCCGTGCTCTGGGTAACGGGTTCGCTCAACGCGTTTGCAATACGAGACGTCGTGTTCGGCGCCGTGGAGACGTTGCTGTTCACGCCATTCAACCTGGGGACGCTATCCCTTTCGATCGGGAGCGTGATCGCCTTCCCACTCACGATCTTCATCGCGTTCACGCTTTCACGAGCCATCCGCTCGCTGTTACGAGAGGACATCTTCCCGCGCGTCACACTCGGACGTGGCGTCGGGAACGCGCTTTCCACGAGCGTTCACTATGTCCTGTTGCTCGGAGGTTTCTTCATCGCGCTGGGCGCAGCGGGAATCGACCTCAGCAAATTCGCGTTGCTTGCCGGTGCCTTCGGCGTCGGCATCGGCTTCGGCTTGCAGAACGTCGTCAATAACTTCGTCTCGGGATTGATCCTGCTCTACGAGAGGCCCGTCCAGGTGGGGGACACGATCGAACTCTCCGGCCTTCTCGGTGAGGTCCGGAGCATCGGCATCCGCGCGAGCACCGTGCTGACCTTTCAAGGCGCCGAGGTGATCATTCCGAACGGAAATCTTCTCGCCGATCAGTTGATCAACTGGACGCTCTCGAACAAACATCGGCGAGTCGAGGTTCCCGTCGGCGTCGCCTACGGGAACAAGCCCTCGGATGTCATTCCGGTCCTCAAGAGCGTCCTCGATGGCGAGAAACGAATCCTCAGAAACCCGGAACCCCTGGTGCTGTTTCGCGGTTTCGGTGACAGCTCTCTCGACTTCGAATTGCGCTTCTGGGCGCGCGACTACACCACCTATCTGGTGCTGGCAAGTGACATCGCGTCGAAGGTGTACGACGAACTCGAACGCGTCGGCATCACCATTCCGTTCCCACAGCGCGACCTGCATCTGAAGAGTGTAGACAGCAGCGCCGCGAAGCAGCTCCGGGGAGGCAACGAAGAACGGCACGACCCGGCAACCCCCGAAAACGCGAAGTAGCCGCTACACGCGGGCGCGCCGAAGCCGGCCACCCCGCGAGCGTCGTTCCGCGTTGAGGGGGTGGCGTCCCCGCTCAACGCTCTGGAGCGATGTCTTCCAGTTCGCGGCTGGCGGTCTCGGGAAGAAACAGCGAGATCACGATCGGCGGAATGATCAGCGCCACTGCCATCCAGGTGATCGCCTGGCTGTGCGAGCCCGTCAGCGTATACAGCGTGCCTTCGATCGCCAGCCCGGCGATCCCGCCGAGCGTTCCCACCAGCGTCCGGACTCCCGACGCCGTGGAGCGGTACGAAGTGGGAAAGAGCTCGGCCCCGAGCGCCTTGAACAGCGCATTGGTCGCGAGGATCGTGAATACCGTGATGATCCACAGCACCGGGATCGCAATGCCCTCAGCATTGTAGAAGCCGACCATCGACAACGCGTTGATCACCATCGCGATCGCCATCACGGGCTTGCGGCCGAATCGGTCGGCCAGCGATCCGGCGAGAACGCTGCCCAGAATTCCAAACACTCCGCCCGCGATGAACAGAAACGTGACCTGTCCCGGCGCGTAGCCGTGAACTTCCTGCAAGGTCTTCGGCAGAAACGTGAAGGCCGTCGTGATACAGAAGTCGAATGGGAACAGCGCTAGGGCGAGAATCGCGACTCGTCCTGGATACATCCGAACCAGGTTGATCACCGGGCGCATCGCGGCCTTTACGCCCGTTTCTTTCAAGCGGGTTTCGCTGTGCTCCTCGAAACGGGGGGTTTCGGTAAGAGACCGGCGGAACCAGGCGAGCGAGATCAACGGAACGATCCCGATCAGGTACAGCGAGCGCCACCCGAGCGGAAGGTCATCGACGAACGCAAACGCGATCGCCGCGGCGCCGTGACCGAGCCCTCCGATCGCGCCTAACATTCCGATCCCCCAGCCGCGATCGCGCGCGTGGAGTTCTTCGGCAATCACGACTGGCGCGAGCATCAGTTCGGCGTAGATGAATGATCGTGCCAGGAACTGAAGCACCATGAAGTCGGTGGCGTCGCGAGCGAAGGCCGTAGCGAAAGTACAGAGCGTGAATCCCAGAATCGTGACCAGCAACAGCGTCCGCCGTCCGACGCGATCGGCCATCACCATCATGGCCAGCGCGGGCAGTGCGCCGAATCGCACGACTGCATTCACCCCGGCGATGTCGGCCTCTGCGATGCCCAGGCTCAACTGGATCTGCGACAGCGCCAGCCCCATGATTCCCATGTCGTAGTGATCGAACAACTCAGCCGCACCGAGCAGCCCCATCACGCTCCACTGCCTCGTGGTCAGATCGGGGACCTTGCCGGCGTACGGGATCGTGTACGTCCACCAGGGACGAAACGGCTTCGACTTGGGCGCGTCCGGAGTCGAACTCATCGATCCAGCGCGAATCGCAGCAAACGAAGGTTGGGGGCGGGCACAGCCCTCCCACTACGCAACATCCGTGCCGCCTTCGCGACGCGTGTCGCGCGCACAGAGCCCCGTGCCTGCAGCACGAGAGCTGCGTTGTCGTGTGCCCCTTGCATGCGGGTCAGAGCCGGACGAGGGCGGTACCCAGCACGCGTGTCTCGCCCGCCTCGTTACACAACGTCAGGTCGATCTCGACGATTCGGCTCTCGTCGTCCATATCCGTGACGACGCCGCGACACGTCGGGGCGCTGTCGACTACCAGCGGTGCGCGGAACACGGTGTCGATCTTTTGAATCTGCGCGGTCGGTGCCCAGCGATGAATGAGCGCTGCCAGGATCCCCTGGCTCATGATTCCCGGCACAATCGCACCCGGAAGGCCTGATTTCCGCGCCTCATCGTGATCGGTGAACCGGCCGAAATTCATCTGCGCCGCTTGGGTGAACTGAACCACTTTGGGCATGCTGATGTCCGGCGTGAACTCGGGGAGTTCCTCGCCGAACTCGACATCCTCGTATCGATCGACCGCCATATCAGCTCTCACCCGATTGGGTCTTCGCCCCTCGTTTGGCCTTCTTGTCCCGCGTCATGTCGAGTCGCACCACCATGCGCCAGTCGACCGTGGAGACCTTGATGTCGTCCTGGTTGCTGAATTCCATCCGGTGGACGATGAACAACATGCCGCCGGAGCGCCCGGTCTTCTCGAAAATATCGTGGATGTGACTACGTGCGGTGAGCCGGTCGCCGGCGCGGATTGAACCCGTGATCTCGACGGACTTTCCGGCATCGAAGCTGGCCATCATGTTCACCGGGAAGCCCTTTGGCAGCGAGCGGCGCCCGTGATATCGACTCGCGTAGTTCGGTACAGCCCGAAAGTCGGGCGCCTTGGGATCGAGGAAATGCGGCGCCGTCTCGCCACAAGCCTGCGCGAAGGCCACCATGTCCTCGGCGTCGACCACGAACTCGACCTCATCGAACGGGTGATCGACGTACTGCTCTTTCATTTCATCGATGTTGAATTCCATTCCCTCGCCCGTCGTTTCGTGTTGCTTGCCTTGCGGCTTCCACTATTGCTTCGGCTATTGCTTCCACTATTGCTTTCACTATTGCTTTCACTATTGATAGGAGACCGCTTCGCAGTCGCCTTCCTTCAGCGCACCAACGAGATCCTCGATCGATCGGATCTCGCGCTCGATCTTCGTCGCACAGCGACCGATGTGGCTGACGATGTGCGCGTCGCTACCACCGATCCCCTTGTAGCCGCGCTGTTCTGCCAGCTCGATCGCGATATCGTTCTCGCGCCCCCGGCTTCCCCCGTTGAGCGTCTCGATGACCGTCACACCATCGACCGGACCCAGTTGCTCGAAATGCGCCGACATGCCAACGCGAGGACGCCCGGGGTGGCACGGGACCGCAATGGCGCCGCAGCGTTCGGCCTCGCTCAGCACCGTCTCGAGTGAAAGTTTGACGCTCGAGAAATCGAACGACGCCTGCAGGTCATCGTTGACGCCGAAGACCAGTACGTGTCCGTACTCGGTTTCGACTTCGCTGGCCTTCAAGATCACCAGACCGAATTGGTCCTCGAGATCACGGTAATCCGAGACACTGTCGAACTGTCGGTGCTCGGACAGTACGAAACCATCGAGCGGCAATTCCCGCCGTTGGATCCACTGACAGTAGTTCTCGACCTTCGCGCGCGCGTCATCCGACGCGACGGAATGATTGTGGAGGTCCAGAATCATGAGGGATGGAAACGGGGAATGGCCGTCCCTGCGGCGATCCCCCGTGAGGCATCCTTGGCCGGGTCGCGCTCGAGATCGACGAACTCGACTTCGACCGGCATTCCGATCCGCACGTCCTGCGGATCGCATCCGACGACATGTGTCATCAGTTGCGGCCCCTCTTCGAGATCGACATAGGCGAGCACGTACGGGCACGCGTCGCGAAACGCGGGCAGGTGGTTCTGGTGCGTGACGGTAAACGTGTAGACAGTGCCCCGTCCGCTGGCAACGAAGTGTTCGATGTCGCTCGAGAGGCACTTCGCGCAGATCGCGCGCGGACGAAACTGCACCGTCTGGCAATCTCGGCATCGCTGCAACACGAGTTCGTGACGACCGCAGCCTTCCCAGAAGGCGCGCGTTTCCCAATCGGCGACCGGTTTCGAATAGGAGATTTCAGCGGCCATCGATCACCTCTTGATGTACTTCCGGTCCTGTTGCCCGTGTCCGCCTCATCAACAACCCACCGCCGCTACGCCTTCGAGAGAATCAATGTGGCACCGCTGTGGGCGACACCCAGGGTTCCACCGGTACCGTGCACGCAGGCGACTTCGGCAGCTTCGACCTGGCGCCCCTCGCATTCGCCTCGGAGTTGGCGGACGGCTTCGATGACCAGAAAAATGCCACGCATCCCCGGATGATTGGACGACAGCCCGCCACCGTCGGGATTCACCGGGAGTGCTCCGCCGAGACCGATCCGACCGCCTTCGACGAACGCGCCGCCCTCTCCGGGCTTGCAGAAACCGAGGTTCTCGAGTGTCACCAATGCAGTGATCGTGAACGAATCGTACAACGTACACAGATCCACATCGTCCCGACCCAGACCCGACATCGCGAACGCGTTGTCGGCCGATTGCCTGGCGGCGATCGTCAACAGGTCAGGAGACCCGATCTCCCGATGACAGACGGCTTCGCCGCAGCCCTGAATCAGCACCGGCGGCTTCGCAAGATCCCGCGCACGCTCGGCGCTGGTCACGACCAGCGCACCGCCACCATCGCTGATGATGCAGCAATCGAGCAGGTGGAGCGGCTCGGAGATCACGCGGCTGCTCAGCACGTCTTCGATCGTGATCAACTTGCGCATTTTCGCGTCGGGATTCAGAGAAGCGTGTTTCCGCATCGTGACGGCGATCTCGGCGAGTTGTTCGGGTGTAGTGCCGTACTCGTGCATGTGTCTCTGGGCGACCAATGCATAGCTTCCGACCGTCGTCATTCCGTACGGACTGACGAATGATCCCGCCGCGTCTCGCGCAGCGCCCCCCATGCCGGTCCCGATGGCCAGCGAATTGGAAGCGGCCGTGCTTCCGTAGAGAATGAGTCCGACTTCGCACAGTCCGGCGTGAATTGCAGCCGCCGCGTGGTTCACGTGCGCGACGAACGACGAACCTCCAATGTTCGTCCCGTCGATATAGTTCGGCTTCAAATCCAGATACTCGGCCAGGCTGACGACACCCATCGGTCCCATCGCGATGCCCGCGCTGAACAAACCATCGACGTCATCGAGGGTGAGCCCGCAGTCATCCAATGCGCCGCGGGCGCACTCGGCCATGATCTGCAGTTCGGTCTTGTCGGGAGCCCAGCGAGTGGGATGTTCGTACACACCCGCGAGCGCGATCTTCCCAGTGAGATCCCGTGAAAGCGCCATTAGAGTCCCTCGAGAAAAGCCGTCACCGCATCAGCCAGGGGGCCCGGCTGCTCCAGTGGAATCATGTGCCCAGCAGCCTCGATCACCACACGGCTGGCACCGGGAATTTGGGAGGCCATACGCTCGGACTGCTCGAGCATGTACGGGCCTTCGTCCGCACCCACGACGACCAGCGTGGGGACCGCGACGTCGCCGAGTCGGCTATCCGCGTCCCACGCCCGCAGAGCCAACAGGTTCGGGTAGACGGCGCGCGGATCGGTCTTGAACGAGTCTGCGAAACCGGCGCCAATCACGTCCTTCGACGTGGAAGGGGAATACGCGCCGGGGTCGAAATGCCGTTTCGCCTTGCCCTCGGTAATCAGTCGATATCGCTCGAGCATCTCGGCGCTTTCTGGATAAATGGCTGCACTCGCGCACAGCACCAACGCCCGGACGGCCGAAGGTCGGGTGAGGGCGACTTCGAGTGCGACCGAGCCGCCCATCGAATGACCCAGCAAGACCGTGGTCCCGAGGCCCAGTTTGTCGATCAACGCACCGACGAAGCTGGCCATCCGCTCGACCGAGCCGAGACTGTCGAGCGACCCGGAGCGGTGGTGGCCCGGGAAATCGAACGCGAGGGGGCTGTGCCGTCCCTCCAATTTCCCCATGAGCTCGCGGAAGTTGGCGCCGTTGCCCCCACTGTGATGCAGGCACAACACGGTCTCGCCGGCGCTGGTGTCGGGCACCTGATCGGGGAGAGTCGTGACGCCCGTGTGATACACGTGGGTCGCTACGCCCTCGATGCTGAAATATTTCTCCGGCATGGGGGGGTCACAATAGGGAGCGGCTGATTCCCGTGTCAATGAGCCGCCGGAATCGGGTGATTGTGTTCCGACGATTGTTGGCGAATGACTGAAACCCCGTTGGCGGCCGCGAGGTTGCAGCTCTCGCTCCCCAAGACCCCGAATATCTGCTCATTCTGCTTCTGAAACAGCAACATCTGCGGGTGCCACCAACAATCGTCGGAACACAACCGAATCGCCACCTGGCTGTGATCGACGGGGCACATCGATCGCCCGACGAGAACAAAGGGGTTGCGCACCGTGAGTGCGGTCGGATACAGCAGAAGACATGACTGAAATCGACGGCGGGCGAATCGCAGCAAAACAACTGGTAGCGGCCGGGATCGACACGGTATTCGGCGTCGTCGCCGGACCGATGATCGAGCTTTTCGCCGGTGCTCAGGCCGAAGGGCTGAAGGTCGTCGGATGCCGACACGAAGAGTCGGCCGCATTCATGGCATCGGCCTGGGGATGGACGCACCGAAAGCCCGGCGTCGTGATCGTCGGCTCGGGGCCGGCATTGACCAACACGGTGACCTCGATGCACGTCGCCACGGCCAGCGCGATGCCGCTGGTCGTGTTGGGTGGCTCCACAGCCGGTGCGATGCGCGGCGTGGGCGGATTCCAAGAATGCAACCAGATGGCCTTCGCCGCGCCCGGCTGCAAGTGGCTCGAGCAAGTGGATCGCACCGAGCGCATCGGCGAACTGGTGCACCTGGCACTGGGCAAGTGCGCGAGCGGCAGACCGGGCGCTGTGTATCTCGACTTCCCGGCCGAAGTGGTCGGCCGACGCCTGCCGGAAGAACAGGCCGGCATTCGAAACCTCCAGCCCCACATCGCACCTCCGCAGCCCGACCCGACCGCGATCGAGCGGATCGCGGACATGCTGGCGCTGGCCGAGCGACCGCTCGTGATGATTGGCAAGGGCGCAGCGTGGTCCGATGCCGGCCGCGCGCTCGAAGTGCTGGTCAATATGGGGATCCCGTACGTGGCCTCACCGATGGGCCGCGGGATCGTTCCCGATGACAACCCGCATTTCGTCAACGCCGCGCGCAGTGCCGCACTGCGAGGGGCAGACGCGATCGTGATGATCGGCGGCCGCTTCAATTGGATCTTCGGTTTCGGCCGACAACCGCGTTATGCCGAAGGTGTGCGCATCGCACAGATCGAAATCGAAGCCGAAGAAATCTTCAGCGCCGCGCCAGTCGAACTCGGCGTCGTCGCGGATGCGAGAGCAGCGGTCGAACAACTCTGCGTTGCTCTGGAGGGTCAGACACTGCGCACCGGTGCCGGCTGGCTTTCGGGGTTGCAAGCCCAGCGGCGCAAGAACGAAGAGTTCCTCGCACAGGCGATGGCTCTCGACGACGCACCGATCAATCCGTATCGCCTCGTTCGTGAGATCCGCGACATCCTGCCGCGCGACGCAGCCGTTTCGGTCGACGGGGAAACCATCATGGGGATTTGCCGCGCGGTATTGCCCAGCTATCGCTCGCGCTCCGTATTCAATGCGGGGACCACGGGATGCATGGGAACCGGCGTCCCCTATGCGATCGGCGCAAAACTGGCCCGGCCCGATTTGGCATCAGTCGCCATCGTCGGGGACTACGCGTTCGGTGCGGCGGGGATGGAAGTCGAGACCGCCGCTCGTGTCGGCGCCAACGTCGTATTCGTGGTGTCGAACAACGAGGGGATCGCGGGCCACATGATCCAGGACCACATGCTCCCGCCTGGATCGCCGCGGATCGCGAGCTTGCTCCCCGCGCGGTACGAAAAGATGATCGAGATGGTCGACGGGCACTCGGAATACGTAGAACAACCGCAGGAGATCCGTCCGGCACTCGAGCGCGCCTTTGCCGCGGATCGCGTCGCGCTGGTGCATGTGCGGACCGACCCAAAGGCTGTGCGTTTGTCTGGGGGCAACTATCTTCAATAGGGCGTGTTGAAGACCGAACCTTCAATAAGACCGAACCTTCGATAGAGTGCCTGCTCGAATACAAAGAAGCTGCCAGACCAACGCGCAGCGCGAGGAGTAATTCATGACGATGCCGCTCGAGGGTATTCGGGTCATCGACTGGACGATCTGGCAACAGGGCCCCGTCTGCAGCGCGATGCTCGGGGATCTGGGCGCCGAGGTCATCAAGATCGAAGAGCGCGTGGGTGGAGACCCCGGGCGCGGCATCGTGAAGATGAGTGGCGTCGACCTGGGAGATCTTCCGAACTTCTACTTCGAAGCGAATAACCGAAACAAGAAGAGCCTCACACTCGACCTCAAACAACCGGAAGCGCGCGAGATCATCTACGGCCTGGTCGCGAAATCCGATGTCTTCGTGCAGAATTTTCGCAAGGGTGTCGCAGGTCGGTTGGGTATCGACTACGCGACGTTGCGTAAGCACAACGAAAAACTGATCTACGCGAGCGCCACCGGCTATGGACCCGAAGGGCCGAGCAGCGCAGAACCCTCATTCGATCAACTCGGATTGGCGCGTTCGGGGATCATGTTGGCCGCCGGCGAGCCCGACATGCCCCCGCTCGCGATCGCGGGGGGAGTCGCGGACCAGATGGGTGCCGTGATGCTCGCCTATGGCGTACTCGCAGCGCTGATCGCGCGCGACCGACACGGAATGGGCCAGGAAGTCGACACCTCCCACCTGAGTTCCATGATGTGGCTTCAGGGACTGAGCGTGTCGTGCAAACTGATGATGGGCTTCGGGATGGGGCGTCAGTTTCGCAGTCAGGCCGGCAACCCACTGTGGAACCATTACTGCTGCAAAGACAATCAATGGCTGTGTCTCGGCATGCTGCAGCCCGATCGCTATTGGGCGGATTTCTGCCGTGCGATCGGCAGGCCCGCGCTGATCGACGACGAACGATTCCGCGACATGGCGGTGCGGAGTCAAAACGCGGAGGCCTGCGTGGCCGAATTGGATGCAGCCTTCAAAGAAAAAGCGCGCGGCGAGTGGATCGACATCTTCAATCGCAGCGAGGGTGACTTCATCCTGACGATCGTGAACTCGATCGACGATCTGCCAGAAGATCCGCAGGTCATTGCCAACGACTACGTCGTCGACTTCGACCACCCCAACCACGGCCCGATCAAAGTGCAGGGGATGCCGGTGGCATTGCGCGAAACGCCTGGCCAGATCCGAACCGCGGCGCCGGAGTTCGGCCAGCATACAGAGGAAGTCCTTCTCGATGTGCTGGGCTATGACTGGGACAAGATCACCAAACTGCGCGAGTCCGAGGTCATCTGATCTCAGTTAGGCCTCCAGGTGTTTTCTGTTTCAGATCGAACGCGTATCGGAGGACTCCATCACCCACTTCAAGTTTCGACTTTCGTCCGCGGTATTCTTCACGGTTCTCACATGCCTGGCTTTTCCGGCCGCCGCAGGGAACTTCTGTGCGCGGGATGCGAGCCGTGGCCAGGCGTGGAATGCCGCGACTTCGAGCTTCCTCGAGACGCCGCAGGTAATCTCGGGCCTGGCGCTGGCGCTCGGCTCCGGTGGAAATTGTGCCGCGGTCGGAACGAGCCACGTGTGGGTCTGGAGCAGCACGACCGAAATCTGGACCGACTCGGGCACGCTTGCGAACCTGGGAGAGGTCGTGGCTTCGGGCGGGAACTTCGCCGCACCGTCGGGGACGACGGTTCATGTCTACGATGCGCAGACCGCGAGCTGGAGTGCGCCACAAGTCGTACCCGGCTTGTCGTCGATCCTGGGTTCCGGCGGCAATTTCGCCGCACTCGGCTCCGACGTGGTCTGGATCTGGAACCATGTGAGTGGGACCTGGACGGAGGTGCCGCTGGCGGGAATCGTCGGGGTCGTCGGTTCTGCGGGTAACTTCGCCATCCAGACATCGTCTTTCATCCATGCTTGGAGCCAGATCGACGAGTCTGTCACTGCGTCGCCACAGATCACCGGTCTTTCGGAAGTCGTCGCTTCGGACGGAAACTTCGCCGGACGCAACAGCAGTGCCGCGTGGGCTTGGAGTCGCCATACGCTGCTCTGGAGCGCCTCGCCCAGCCTGACGGGCCTGGTCTCTCTGATCGGCAGTGGAGGAAACTTCGCAGCTCTTCTCTCCACCCGAAGCTATGCGTGGAACCAGACGACGGCTGTGTGGACTTCGTCGCCAAGCTTCACCGGTGGATCGATTCAGGAGCTGATCGGCTCCGGGGGCAATTTCGCGATGCGCCTCCCACTCAATATTCACACCTGGTCGCAAATCAGTTCGCTCTGGACCGCCGGACAGACGTTCGGCTCGGGTGTACTCGTTGAATTGATCGGCGCAGGCGGCAATTTTGCCGCCCGGGTCATCAACAAGATCGACGCCTGGAATCAGATCACCGCGACCTGGACCGAAAGCCCGCAGGTCGGCAACAACACGATCGTCGAACTGATCGGATCCGCCGAGGGATCCGTCGGTAACTTCGCGTTCAATGTCGGCACCCGGGTCTACACCTGGCAGAGCCCGACTTCGACGTGGACTGCGGGCCAGAATTTCGGCACCGACCAGGTGCTCGACGTGATCGGATCTGGCGGCAACTTCGCACTGGAACTGGCCAACCGCGTCTACGCGTGGAATCAAACCACCAACGTCTGGACTCCGAACCCGACGCCGGTCACCAACGGCAGCATCGAGGAAGTCATCGGCTCGGGTCCGAATTTCGCGTTTCGCGTCAGCAATCGCGCGTATTCGTGGAGTGCCGAGTTCTCCATGTGGTACGAGTCGAGTACGTATTCGAATTTCCAGGAGCTGATAGGCGCTAGCGGGAACTTCGCCGTGCGGATCACGGGAAACATCTATACCTACAACGATTCGACGAACGCATTCTCGACCAACGCCATCAACGGTGTGGTCTCGGCGGTGGGGGCCCCGGATCCTCCGTGTACGTCGGGGAGCTGCACGGATGCCAACCCCTGCACGACCGATGCCTGCAATCTCGAACTCGGCTGCGAAAATCCTCCCAACACGGCCGCCTGTGACGACGCGGATGCGTGCACGACCGATGACATCTGCGCCGCCGGAACCTGCAACCCCGGTTCAGCGCTCGACTGCAACGATTTCGACGTGTGCACTGCCGATTCCTGCGACGAAGTCACAGGTTGCGGCCACACACCGATTCCGAATTGCATCACGCAGATCCCGGCCAGCTCGCCTCTCCTGATCGGATTCCTATGGCTGGGGCTCGCGGTGGCGGCCGGCGTCGTGTTCCAACTGCGACGAAAGTCTGAGGCTTGATGCCTCATCCAGTTTTTCGAGCGCGAACGGTTCGAAATAGCGCTGCATACCGAATTCTCTGACGCTTTCTGTCGTCTGATGCCGCAGTTGGCACCGATGGATTTCGCCAGCGGTTCTCCGCCAAACCGGGCGGCGGACGGTGAATTCTGCTTTGCTATCCCGTGAGTTCGCGAAAGCCCCGATTGCCAGGAGCCCCCCTGACGGCCAGCGACGAAACCCCAGGCGAGCCTGTCGCCAAGAGACGCCGCGGACGACGCGTCGGCATCGCCATCGTCCTATTGCTGGCGCTCGCGATCGGATTCCGAGCCGCGCTACCGAGCATGATCGAGTGGGCGATTCCGTGGGCGGCCGAGACGCAGGCCGGTGCCCAGGCATCGATCGGGAATGTCGATCTCGGCCTGTTCGCTGGCGAGATCACCCTCGAAGACCTCAGGGTCGGGCTGCTGCCTGAAAACGGGACGACCAGCGAACCACTGCTGGAACTCGTGCGCTTTCACGTCGGATTCGAGTGGACCGAACTGCTCTCGAAACGCATCCACATCAACACGTTGAGCCTCCACGCACCCAAGATTCGGTTGACCGAGCTTCGCAACGGCCAGTTCCAACTACCGGAGCCTCCGAAATCGCAGGAATCCGAGCCACCCGAATCGACCCCGCCCGATCCCGAAGCGGGCCGGGACACGCAGTCAATCGCAGCAGGCGGATCCGAGGCTTCATCGGAACCGGACCCCGGCTGGGAATTCGTGCTGGACGCGTTCAAGGTCGGAGATGCCAATGTCGCGGTAACGAGTGAAGCGGCGGACGCCGAAGTGATGCGGTTCAGTGTCGTCCAGCTCGCGCTCGATGCGTTGCGGTTCGGACCCCATGGAGTCTCGCTCGGCGGAGTCGACGTCGTGGAGCCTGCAGTCCATTTTCAACGGGACTGGGTGATGAGTCTCGGTGGTGGTGAACCTGACCCCGCGGGCCCCGATGGCGGCGCGCAAACGCCTGCAGTCCAGCTCGAAAAGCTGACCATCGAGCGCCTCGAGTTCACGCTCGACACGAAGAACGGACCGCTGAACATCGCAATTCGGCTGCACCTCAACGATGCGGGGACTGCGACCGGTCACGTGTTTCCAATCGACTTGGGCGTCGAAATCGGCGAAGGATCGCTCGAATTCGTCGGCGACCTGGGACTCGATCCGCTCACTGTTCAAGGCCGACTCCAATGGCAACGCCTATCGATGCCGCCATTTCTGCTGTTGACCACACCCGCTGTCCTCCCGTGGCTGGCTTCTACCGAGGCTGCTGGAGATCTCGAAGTGGAATTTCGTTCTACGACCGACGGTGAGCCGGCGGGAATCTCGACGAGCGGTACCAGCAGCATTTCGAACCTCGTCTTCCGGGATCCCGAGAGCGGAGAACTCGCCCTCGAATGGGATCGCTTGGAGATCAAGGTCAAGAAAGCCTTCTACCCGTTGGAACCAAGTGAAGAATTTCCGATTCGGCTCGATCTCGCAGAGGTCGCGTTCGAGGGTCCGAAGATCGTCTACACCAACCCGCCCGATGCACTCAACCGCCTGCTGGCTGCATTCGGGGCTGGCGACGTCGAACCCGAAGCGGATACCGAACCCGGAGCGGACGGCGAGCCCGGGGCGAAAAGCGAGCCCGACGTGGCTGCGACGACGCAATCCGCTGACGGCGATCCCGACCCGCCCCAAAGCGGTGTCGCCCCACAAATCAACGTGGAAACGCTGACGATCAAGGACGGCCGCATCCGCTACCTAGACCGGACCGTGACTCCGGCTCACGAAACGAAGATCGAAAAGCTGCGGGTC
>JAJDAM010000292.1 GCA_029261905.1 Deltaproteobacteria bacterium | reverse complement strand
TCGTTGACGAAGCGTGCGAGTTCCTCGGGCGTCGCCCGCTCGCCCGGTTTCAGCACCACGCAGGCTTTGATTTCCGCTTCTGAATCCAGCTCTTCCGACGTGATTCCGTGTACACCACACAGCTGTACGGCGGGATGCGCGGACAGCGCGGCCTCGACGGCGAACGACGAAATATTGCGACCCTTGTAGCGGATGAAATCCGCCTTCCGGTCGACGAAATAGTACTGGCCGTCCGCGTCGCGCCGCCCCAGGTCTCCTGTGTGGTACCAGAGATTCCTCCAAGCCCGCAGCGTGGCCTCCGGGTTGCGCCAATAACCGTTGAAGATCGTAAAGGGCTCCGTCGGACGAACGCAGAATTCACCCGGCTCGCCCGGCCCGACCTCGTGGTCGTCGTCGTCGAGCAGTGTCACCTCGATGCCCTCGGCGGGATCCCCGAGTGCGTTCGGTGGATAGGTGGCGTCCGGGCTGCGATTGATCAGGCCGAGCACTTCGCTCTGGCCGTATCCCTGAAAGATCGACTCGATACCGAATCGTTCCTTGAACGCCGGAACCAGGTGATCGGGCGTCGGCACGAAACCCGCGACACGCACCGGGTTGTCCGCATCGTCGTCACGCTTCGGCGCGTTCAGGAGGAACATGTGCATGGCACCAAGCGTGAAGACCAGCGTGGCGCCGTAGTGGCGAGTCCGCTCCCAGAAGTGGCTGGCCGAAAACAATGGGTCCATCGCACAGGGGATCCCGCAAACGAGCGCGCGGTAGACGTTCGCAACCCAGGCCGCCGATTGATACATCGGCAGGCAGTTGTAGATGACGTCCCCGTCACGGACGCCGGAGTTGTGTGCTCCCGAGAGCGCGGCCCGAATCCACGCGTTGTGGCTCTGCGCAACGCCCTTCGCGCGGCCGGTAGTGCCCGATGTCCAGAGCACCGCGGTGGTGTCACCGTAGTTCTGCCCAGCGTCGTCCGGTTCAACGTCTGGCTTCGCGACGAGTTCTTCGATCGGAACCAGCGGAACACCGAGATCATCGCGAGCGGCATCACCACGCACGAATATGCGCTCGAATGGATGCTCCCCCAGCTCCGCGATCCTGGGCAGCCGGTCGGCGTCCGCGACCAACACGCTCGCCCCACCATCTTCGAAGGACTCGGCCAGCCAACGTCCTTTGTAGTCGACGTTGGTCGGGACCCAGATGGCGCCGAGCTTGGCCAACCCGAAGGTCAGCCAGATCCAATCCGGACAGGTCGCCATCAGGAACGACACGCTGTCTCCGGCTCGTATCCCTGCTTCCCGAAATCCGCGTGCGCTGGCGTTGGCGAGTTCATTCACGCGGCCGTACGAGTAGTGTTCCTCGTCCCAGACGATGAAGTCGGTATCGGGCTGCGATTCGGCCTGGCGGCGCAAGCAACGACCGAGCAGGCGGTCGCGCGGATCGTCGAGGTCGAGCAGGTTCATGGTGCCTCCCGTGTCGGGGCCGAATGCAACCCTGGGATAGCCCCGAACGGTACGCGTGTGAACCCTTTCGCAAAGATCGTGAACCTTGGCCGTCCGGGGGCGGCATCGTGTCGGAGTACGCTCGGATCCATCTTTCGTTGACGCGTTCGCGACCGCCATGCCAGCTGCAGTATCGTTGCACGTGAGCTGCTTCGGCTGACTCGGGATCCCACTCCGCTCGTCCAATCGATCTGATCGCACAGGGGAACGTTCGTGGAAGCTTTGCGTCAGGTACTGGGCTGGATCCGAGTCATCGAGATCGTTGATCTCGTCGTCGTGTGGATTCTGGTTTGGGCGGGCATCGCCTGGCTGCGCACGACGCAGGCGCGACGCGCGATGATCGGACTCGGGTTCCTGGTGATCGGCTATCTCGTCGCGCGCCAGTTGGGACTGGTGCTGACGACCTGGATCCTCCAGGGGTTCGGCGCTGTAGCGGCGTTGATCGTCGTGGTGGTCTTCCAACAGGATTTGCGTCGTCTGTTCGAACAGATCGCCGCATTTGGACTACGCCGCGAGCTCGTGGCGAGCGGCCCTGACGTAGTCGACACGCTGGCACGTGCCATGGTGCACCTGGCCGGACAACATCGGGGCGCACTCGTCGTGATCCCTGGCCATGAGGCGGTCGACGGACACGTCGAGGGTGGCCTGGAGCTCGACGCAATCGCCAGCGAGCCGTTGCTGTTGTCGTTGTTCGATCCGAACTCCGCAGGTCACGACGGTGCTGCGATCTTCGCGGGTGGGCGCATCCTGCGTTTTGCGGTGCACCTGCCGCTGTCGACCGATCACGCTCAGCTCGGCCAGCGCGGTACGCGGCACGCGGCGGCGCTAGGCCTCGCCGAGCGCTGCGATGCACTTTGCATCGTGGTATCCGAAGAACGCGGCACCATCTCGATCGCGCACGACGCGAAGCTGCGCACGTTGGCCACGCCACAGCGCGTCGTCGACGAAATCCAACGGTTCCTGGGCGATCTGGCGCCGACCGATGGCGAGCGGTCGCCGCGGTTGAGCAGAATGCTCGCCCGCTGGCGCGAGGGGCTGCTCGCATTGCCGGTCGCGGCACTGCTGTGGGCGCTCGCGGTTCCCGGCGCCAGCATGGTCGAGGTTGAGCGCGAGGTCCCGGTATCTGTCTCGGGATTGCCCCCCGGGTTCGTGGTCGAACACGTCGAGCCGGAACGTGTGCGAGTCGTGTTGGGAGGTCGACGCAGAGACCTGTTCCTGCTCGCACCCGATGCACTGTCGGTTCGGGTCGACGCGATCCTCGCCGAGTTGGGGCGACGGACTTTCACACTCACGCCGGAGAATGTCAGCCACCCCGAAAACACCGAGGTGCACACGATCCAGCCCGACAGCATCAAAATCTCGATCAAAGAGCGCAAAACCGCTGTACCGGCGCCGAAGAACGATCTTTTGGATCTGACGCCGTAATCGAGCAACCAACCGTCCATTCGAGGCTTCCAAGCCCGCATCGAATCTGCCTGGGCCCAGACAATGAAGACGCGACCCCAGGCGTGGCAACGTGCCGCCGGACGGCGGTGTGGTTGAAGAAGCGCGAAAATTGACGGAACAACGGCTCGCCCCTCGGCTCCGCGCGTGGCATGCTTTACCGCATGGCAAAAAACGCGAAGCTCATTTTCGACGGCAAAGAAACGGATCTTCCGGTCACGGTTGGTAGCGAAGGGGAAGTCGGAATCGACATCTCGAAACTTCGCCCGCAAACGGGGGCCATCACTCTCGATCCGTCCTTTGCCAACACCGGCGCTTGCGAAAGCGCCATCACGTACATCGACGGCGAGCAGGGGATTCTTCGCTATCGGGGCTACGACATCGCGGATCTCGCCGAGCACGCGAGCTTTCCCGAAGTCTGTTACCTGCTGATCTACGGCCGGCTGCCGAAGCGCCACGAGCGCGAGGATTTTCGCTCGAGGCTCACGCTGCACTCGATGGTCCACGAGGACATGAAGAAGTTCTTCGAGGGTTTTTCACCCTCGGCGCACCCGATGGTTATCCTTTCGGCGATGATCGCGTCGCTCTCCGCCTTCTACCCCGAGGACGAGACGCCGGAAGAAATCGACCTCAACATCATTCGGCTGCTCGCGAAGGCCAAGACACTCGCGGCGTTCGCGTACAAGAAATCGATCGGCCAGCCGTTCATGTATCCGCAGAACGATCAATCGTATCTCGAAAATTTCCTGTTGATGATGTTCTCGGTGCCGTGCGAGCCGTACGAGGTGGATCCGGTCGTACGCAACGCGCTCAACAAATTGCTGATCCTCCATGCCGACCACGAACAGAACTGCAGCACGACGACCGTTCGTACAGTTGGAAGCGGTGGAGCAAACCTGTTTGCGTCGATCTCTGCAGGGATCAGTGCTTTGTGGGGGCCGCTCCACGGCGGCGCGAACCAGGCCGTGATCGAGATGCTGCAGGTCATCCAGGACGACGGCGCGAACTACAAGAAGTATGTCGACCTCACGAAATCGAAAGATGCAGACTTCAAGCTGATGGGCTTTGGGCATCGCGTCTACAAGAATTTCGATCCACGTGCCCGAATCCTGAAGGAGTCCGCAGACGAGGTGCTCGAGCAGCTCGGCGTGAACGATCCGCTGCTCGAGATCGCCAAGCGGCTCGAGGAGGTCGCGCTCGCGGACAGCTACTTCATCGAGCGCAACCTCTACCCGAACGTCGACTTCTACAGTGGTGTCATCTATCGGGCGAT
>JAJDAM010000291.1 GCA_029261905.1 Deltaproteobacteria bacterium | reverse complement strand
CTCGATCCCGCCAGCACCGGGGCCGACAGTCGCACCTTTTCGAGGCCGGTGTTGATCACGGTCTCGCAGTTGTCGACTGCAACGACTTCCGCGAGCAGCACGGGCACCAAAGACAGCGTCAAATAGCCGTGCGCAATCGTCTCCTTGAAAGGAGACTCGCGCCGCGCGCGTTCGACGTCGCAGTGGATCCATTGATGGTCGCCCGTCGCGTTCGCAAAGGTGTCGATGCGGTCCTGGGTGATCGAGATCCAATCGCTGGTGCCGAGAGGCTTACCAACGAAATCCTTGATGGACGGAATGTCAGGGATGACAGTGGGTACGCTCATCGTGTCCTTGCGTCGCGGCGCGTCGGCCGCATTCGAACTCGAGGTCATCACCAGCCCAAAGCCAAAGGCTAGGAGTTTGGCGAGTCGAAGGCCAATCATCATCCCAAAACTCCGAAACCAACGCGTATACTGCGGAGATTGGGCTCCGACAGGGGCTGCGGCACGCACTATTCGTCGATTTCCGTCGGTCGAGTCAATGGACCGCGTGGAGGTGTCATGTTCGATCGCATGCGCAGCGTGATCTGGGTAACGCTCGCCGTTGCCATTTGTGCCGGGTACTTCGGCGCCGGTGATTCCATGTACCGGATGGCGATCGGGCTGGATCCTGGTGCATTTCCGCTCGGACCGCTGCTCCAGAGCGTCGCGCTGTCTATTGAACCCAATCTGACCCGGACTGTGGCCGGTGCCGTCTGGATGGTGCTTTGGCTCGGGGTAGCGGGGATCGTGGGCTTCGTGCTGGTACGCGGCAAGGTCCGCCAGCGCGCCGCTCTCGCTGACCCCGCCCGCCGCAGTTTCTTGACCGGAGCCGCGCTCGGTTCCCTCGCGGGCTTCGGCGCGGCCGCGGTCGCGGGGATCGCCGCCGCGGTCAACGCGTTGTTCGGGATCGGTCGGAGCGGAGACGGCTGGGCGGGCGTCGGACGGGGAATCGGGGCTGATGTGGTCAAGACGCACCCCGAATGGAAGTCGGTTTGGAAGGACAGCCACATCAGCGGGCACCGACGCTTCGGAAGGACCGGCTGGAACGTCTCCGACATCGTCCTCGGTACCGGGCAGATCAAGAGCGGCCCAGATGGGGAGCGGATCGCGCGGCTCGCGATCGAGCGGGGAATCAACTACTTCGACACTTCTCCGGACTATTCCGGTGCGGGCAGCGAGAACCTGATGGGCCAGGCGATTCGCGGCGTTCGCGACCAGTTGTTCATCGCGACCAAGTTCTGCACCCCGACCGGACACCTGGCGGCTGGCTCATCGGTGAGCCACTACATGTCTGCGGTCGAAGCGAGTCTGAAGCGACTCAGAACCGATTACGTCGACCTGTGTCACGTGCACGCGGTCGACAGCGTCGAGCGTTTGATGGACGAGAATGTCCACGAGGCGTTCGACCGTCTCAAGCAGCAAGGCAAAGTACGCTTCATGGGTTTCTCGACCCATACCCCGAATCTGATCGAAGTGGTCAACGCCGGCATCGATTCAGGGAAGTTCGATGTGATGATGGTGGCCTACCACCACGGAATCTGGCCGGCCTTGCCGCAGCTGATCGAGCGCGCACGCAAAGAGCAGGACATGGGCGTGGTTGCGATGAAGACTTTGAAGGGCGCCAAGCATCACGGTCTGGCTGGCTTCCAAACGGAGGCCAACGCGTACTCGCAGGCTGCGCTTCGCTGGGTGCTATCCAATCCCAACGTGTCGGCTGCAGTCATCTCGTTTTTCGAGCTGCAACACGTCGACGAGTACCTCGCGGCATCGGGTACCCAGCTGACCGCGGACGACATGTCGATCCTCAAAAAGTACGACCAGAGCATCGCCGGTACTCACTGCGCGCCCCACTGCGGGCGGTGTCTCGACTCGTGTCCCGAGGAGCTGCAGATCCACGATGTACTGCGGCACCGGATGTACTTCGAAGACTATGGGCGAGAGAAAGAAGCGATGCGTTTGTACGCGAATCTGGACGTCAAGGCGTCGGTGTGTGCAACGTGCAGCGCGCCGTGCCAGGGGAGTTGCCCGCTCGGAATCGCGATTCCCGAACGCACCAGTGGAGCGCACGAAATGCTGTCAGCCGGCTGATGGCATCGCCGTTAGTTGCTGGACGACAATACTTCCATCGTCATGAATAGTGCGCTCAGTCGCGGTGGATCGCTTTGACGAACGCGTCGTGCAACGTCGTGCGGATCATCTCCTGGGTCGCGCTGCCGTAGGTTTTTCGAAATGATTTGACGGGAATGATCCCCTTCGCCATCGAGCGGTGGCCACCGCCCACACCGAGACCCTCGACGACCGCGCGAACGACATCGCCTGCTGCGCGCACGTAGCCGACGTTGCGAACGGAGAACACGAGGTCCTTGCCGACGATACCAGCGGCGATTGCCCATTCGGCTCCCTCGGCTTGGAGCGCGAGGTCGGCTACCTGCGGAATGACTTCTTCCCCGACGCGTCCCAGCACCAGAAGATGGATCCCGTCTGCGACGCGGGTTCTGGTCAAGGCGCGTCCCAGCGCGCGGAGCCCATCGGTGGGGAGCGCCGGTCGTTCGATGCGACGCAACAGCGCTGGGCTGTGCGCAGAGTGAAGGTGGGCGAATGCGTTGATGTCCTCACGGCTGGTCTCCCGACCGAGGAGTTGGGTATCGCTCTTGATTCCGTATACCAGTGCGGTGGCGAGCCGGGAGAAGAGTTCGAGCCCGGCGGCGCGGATGTATTCGGTCAAGATGGTCGAGGTTGC
>JAJDAM010000290.1 GCA_029261905.1 Deltaproteobacteria bacterium | reverse complement strand
TGCCCGCGAGCGTCTATCAGTTTCATACACTGCCGGCCCAACTCGACCCCGTTCAGATCGCAGTTGCCGTCGGTATCGCGATGGTGCTCGCATTGGGAGCGACCCTGTTGCCCAGTCGCCAGGGAGCGCGGCTGGACCCGGTAGAAGCGCTTCGCTACGAGTGAAAGTGAAACCGGATGAGTCGCAACGCGAGACGAGGCGCCTTTCATGAGTGAACCCCTGGTTCGCACGTCCGGCCTGCGCAGGTCCTTCAAGACCGGCGATGGCGAAATCGAAGTTCTCTGCGGTGTCGATCTGACGCTGGAGGTCGGCGAAACCGTGTCGATCGTCGGGACATCAGGCGTCGGGAAATCGACGCTGCTCCACATCCTCGGAGCTCTCGATCGACCGACTTCGGGCTCGGTCGAATTCAACGGAGAGGACGTTTTTTCCAAGACTCCGGATGAACTCTCCCAGTTTCGAAGTGAGTCACTGGGCTTCGTGTTCCAATTCCATCACCTGCTTCCCGAGTTCAACGCGATCGAGAATGTGATGATGCCGGGGCTCATCGCGAACATGCCTCCCGAAGTCGCGCGAGAGCGCGGGATCGGCCTGCTCGAGGAGGTAGGTCTCGGCCATCGAATCGAGCACCCCGTGGGGAAGCTATCGGGTGGCGAGCGACAACGCGTGGCCGTTGCGCGTGCGGTGTTGCGAGAACCTGCGCTGATCCTCGCCGACGAGCCGACCGGGAATCTCGACCCCAAGACGGGCGACCAGGTGCTCGGGTTGCTGATGAATTTGAACCGAACGCACAACAGCGCGCTCGTGGTCGTGACTCACAGCCCTGAGATCGCCGAGCGATTCGGACGAAATCTGGTGATGAACAGCGGTTCGCTGGAGGGTTGAAGCGCCGATTTCGTCGGCTCCATTCCAGCGCTCGTTCCCGTGCTCTTTTCCGTATAACCTACTGACAGAGAAGAGAAAATCCCCTAGAGCGGGGCTTGTGTCGGTGTGCCCGGCAGACTAGTATCGGCGGCTAACTGCGGTCGTTGCGCCGATTTCGCGTGGGCGGCGAATGCGACACACGGCATCTGGCTTGCGGCATCTGACTTACGGCACCTGAGAGTCATCGACCCAGTGCAGGGGGGAACATTGCGCGCTGTTTTTTGCGCGGGCGGCATCCGGTGCTGCGTCGCCGCCGTGATGTTGTGTGCCATGGGACTTTCGATTGCCGTTCCGAGTGCCGCACAAGAAGACGCCCAGGCCGCCCCCGAGCCGATCGATCGCGCCGTCGTCGTGCTCCCGTTTCGCGTACACAGTGCGAAACCCGTCGACTACCTCGGTGAGTCGCTCGCCAACTTGATTCGTACCCGAATCGAGTCACGCAGCGGCGTTCGCGTGCTGGACGTTGCCGAAAGCATCCCGGACGGAAGAAGTTCAGATGCGGTATTGCGCGAAATCGGGGAGCGCGCTGGAGCCGACATCGTGGTCAGCGGCAGCCTGACCGAACTGGCTGGCCAATACAGTCTGGATGTCCGTGTGACGCCGCGAGCCATCGGGTTGCGATCGCACACACTCGTGCTGACGGCGCGCCGCGATGACGAACTCCTGACGCGTGTGAACGAACTGGCCGACCGCGTCCTCGAGCAGGTCATCGGTGCCGAACCGGCCGTGATTGCCGATGTCCGGTTGATCGGACCGCCGGAAGTGGTCGGCGACCTCCAGTCGCGGCTCACGACACAGGTCGGAAATGCCTACACACCGATGACGATTCGCGACGACCTGATCATGCTCCGCGCCGCAAGAGGTGTGGCCAATGCCGTCGCCGAGACCGAACGGGGACCCCAGGGAGTCAGCATCCGGTTTCAGCTGGTGGGCAGTGAGCGCATCCTGACGGAGGCTCTCCCGGAAGAGGCCTCCGTCACTCGGATCGCCGAGATCCGGGTCCGGGGGAACCGGCGCATCGAGTCCGACGCGATCAAGGCTCGGATCGGGACGCAGCCCGGCAGCGTCTACAGCAAGAGTCAGATCGCGCGCGACCTCGAAGCCGTTCATCGCCTGGGCTTCTTCTCGAATGTGCGGGTATTCCGCGAAGAGTCCGAATTGGGTCTCGTCGTGACATTTCAAGTCGAAGAGAATCCTGTCGTTCGACAGATCTCGATCTCCGGCAACGACAATCTCGCCGGGGACGACATCCGCGACATTCTGACGCTGACAACCGGATCGTCGCTCGATTTCCCACTGCTCTATGAAAATCGCGGTCGGATCGAGGCGCTGTACCGGAACCAGGGGTATTACCTCGCGGAAGTGAGCTACGAGGTCGAGCCGCTCGGAGAGGCGTCGGTCAGCATCGATTTCATCGTGGTCGAAAACGAGAAGCTCAAGCTTCGCGAGATCAACTTCGTTGGCAACGAAGTCTTCAGTGATCGCGAGTTGCGTCAGAATTTTCAGACCAAGCCCTGGAAATTCTGGTCGCTTGCGACGTCCTGGTTCGATCGCTCGGGTACGTACTCTGAACCCCTGTTCATCCAGGACCTCAGACTCGTCGAACAGAAATACCACGAACAGGGGTATCCGCTGGTCGAAGTGGATTTCCCCGACGCGGAACCGGTCGAAGACGGTCTCGTCGTGACGGTCAAGATCATCGAGGGCGATCAGTTCTTCGTCGGTGGAATCGACGTCGCGGGCGACCCGACCGTCGACCTGGACCGGCTGCGCGATGGCCTGGAACTCAAAGAAGGCGAGGTCTTCAATCGCACCGCGTTGACATCCGATATCGAATCGCTGCGCCGCCACTACACCGAGCGCGGTTTCTTTCTGGCGGATGTCACGCCGCTTTCCGATCTGTCCGAGGAAGAACGCACGGTCGACGTGATCTTTCAGGTAGAGAAAGGGCCGCTCTACTTCATTCGTGAAATCGGGATTTCGGGCAATACCCGAACCATCGATTCGGTGGTCCGGCGAGAGATCCCGATCGTAGAGGGCCAGCTCTATTCATCGCGGGCCGTGACGATCGCGCGAACCCGCCTACAACGATTGGGATTCTTCGAAGAAGTCGAACTGCGCCCCGAACAACCGGACGACCCGCTGGCCATCGATATCGATGTGGCCGTCGTCGAGCGGCCGACGGGTTCGTTCAGCTTCGGTGCCGGTTTCTCGTCCGGCAACTCGTTCACGCTGCAGGGGTCTCTTTCGGAGACGAATCTGTTCGGCCGCGGTTACGGGCTGAATCTGAACGGAAACGTCGGTCTGCAGAACCAGCAGTACTTCCTGCAATTCACCGACCCCTACTTTCTGGGTTCGGACTTCAGTCTGAGCGGCACGATCTTCCGCAATTCGATCGAATTCGACGACTTCGAGCAGGATGCGACCGGGCTGTCGCTCGTGTTCGGTCACACGTTGTCCGAGGATGGGCGGACTCGGGGATTTGCGCGATACAACCTGGACATCCGCGAGATCAATCAGGACGACAATTTCAATGCCGGCGCCGCATTGGTGCGCCGCGAGACGCTCGCCGGCTCCGAGGCCACGAGTGCGGTGGGGCTCGAGATCAGTGCCGACTACCGCAATGACCGCCTTGCGCCCACGGATGGCTATCAACTCGGCGGATCGATCGAGTAT
The DNA here is from genome assembly GCA_029261905.1 of Deltaproteobacteria bacterium. Lineage (GTDB taxonomy): Bacteria > Myxococcota_A > UBA9160 > UBA9160 > SMWR01 > JAJDAM01. Next base: position 252 of record JAJDAM010000290.1, on the reverse strand, counting down.
GCCGGCTTGGGTGGTTTCGCGAAGTTTGCACGGGTCGAGGGGCGGGCGGCGTACTTCATTCCGGCGCCCTGGTGGTTGTTGGATCGGTCGACGTTCGTGTTGCGCGGGAGCTTTGGCTACGCGTATTCGTTCAACAAGGTTTCGGACTTCAACTTCAAGATTCCGACCGGCGTCGAGTCGGCTCCGACCGTCGGCAATCCGAACAACACCAACATCCGATCTCTCGATGAATTCGACACCGACAGTACTCTC
>JAJDAM010000289.1 GCA_029261905.1 Deltaproteobacteria bacterium | reverse complement strand
GGGGTCGGGCCTTCACCCGGAGACGTCGTGCAGAAGGCTCCCCCGAGCGTGCTGTTGGTGACGTTCGATACCACCCGCGCGGATCGAATCGGCGCGTACGGGTACGCCGCAGCCCAGACCCCGACGCTCGACCGCCTGGCGTCCGAGGGTGTCCTGTTCGAGCGGGCACTCGCGCCCACGCCGTTGACGTTGCCTTCCCACGCATCGATCCTCACGGGCCGGTTTCCCGAGGCCCATGGCGTGCACGACAACGCGTTGTTTCGACTGGGCGCAGAGGAAGTTGCGCTCGCCGAAGTGTTCAAAGGCGAAGGCTGGCGAACCGGTGCATTCGTCGGCTCGGTCGTCTTGGATCCCCGCTATGGGCTCGACCAGGGGTTCGAGGTCTACCGCGGGCTGACGGGTCGTGTTTCCGAATCGAGCACGCTTCACGAGAGGAATGCCGGATCCGTCGTCGATGATGCGACCGCCTGGATCTCGAGCCTCGAGCGCGAAGAGCGTTTCTTTGCCTGGGTACACTTCTATGATCCCCACTACCAATACGGCCCGCCCAAACCCTGGCGAACGTCCGATCCCTACGACGCCGAAATCGCCTACACGGACAGTCAACTCGGACGGCTGCTCGATTTCCTCGAGCGTCGTGGAATCGGCGACGACCTGCTGATCGTCGCCACCGCCGACCACGGCGAATCGCTCGGTGAACACGGCGAACAGACCCACACGATTTTCATCTACCAGGCCACCGTCGAGGTGCCGATGATCTGGTGGGGGAGCCGCATTCGGGAGCCCGCGGGCACGCGTGTCGCTGCCACGGTTTCGAATGTCGCGACCGCCGCATCGCTGCTGGCACTTGCGGGCATCGCCGCAGACGCGATGCCCGCGAGTGAAGCGGCGCTGTTTTCGCGCGATGGAATGCTCGTGAGCACACTGGAGAACGCGGTGTTGTTGGAAAGTCATTTTCCGTACAACAGTCATCGATGGCGCGCTCTTCGGGGGCTGGTGGTGGGGAATCAAAAGCTCATCGAAGGCGTGACTCCCGAGCTGTATGATCTCGACACCGATGCTGATGAACACAACGATCTTTCGGAACGGGATCCGGACACGGTAGCCGCGCTGCAATCGCGGCTCGAGACAGAGTTCGCCGCGCGCGCAGTCGCTCGATCGGAAACGGCGCATGTACCGGGAACGGCGGAACGCGCTCAACTCGAAGCGCTCGGTTACGCGGTCGGTAGCGCGCGTGGCGACCCGCTGCAGCCGGGACTGCCCGACCCGCGCGAGAGAATTGGAGACAAGAAGCTCTCGCTCGATGCACTCCGACTCGTCACGGAGGGAGCGAATCTCGAGCGGCAAGCGACCCAGCGAGTCGACGCACAGGCCGCCGAATTCCACCGCCAAGCCGTGCTGAAACTCGAACGGGGTCGGGCGATGCTCGCGCAGATCGTCGAGGCGAATCCACGCGATGTGTTCGCCGCCGCGCGGCTGGGAGTTGCCGAGGCCGAACTCGGAAACTCGAAGATCGCCATCGAGCTTCTCGAACGCGCCGTTCGGGAGGAACCCGAGCAGCCGTGGATTCACGGGAACCTCGCTCGCGTGTACGCAAACGCGGGCCGAAATGAAGACGCGGCGCGAGAAATGCAGAAGGCCATCGAGATGGGCCCGCTGGAACCGCTCAACTACGAGTGGCTCATCGCGTACTACACGCGGGAGAATCAACCCGAGGCCGCGCGGCACTGGCTCGAGGCGTTGTCAGCGGCACTCGTCCCCGGATCGAGTGAACAGAGGGAGGCTTCACGCAGACTGAAATCCCTGGCGGCCGACTAGCGAGCGGGTTCCGACTCGGAACGCGAGCCATCCAAACCAGTCCTCCCCAAACCAGTCCCTCCCGGATCAGAACGAACCCAATCAGTGCCCAATGTGCGCGCTGCACAAATTCCAATGACCGTGGTCGCGCCCGCGCGTCGCAGTGCGTGCGCGCATTCGGATAATGTGCTGCCAGTCGTGACCACGTCGTCCAAGACCCAAACGCAACTGGGTGCACGCCACCGGCGCTGCGTGCGGAACGCTCCGCGGACATTGTTTCGCCGCGCGTCGCGGTCGAGACCGGTTTGGCTTTCCGTGGCCCGGAGTCTGCGCAGCGCCACCGGGTCGAACCGCAGCCCGTTTTCCCGTGCCACCGCACGCGCGAGCAACCCGGCCGGGTTGAAGCCACGGGCGCGCAGTCGACTCGGATGCAGCGGAACCGGCACGACTAAGTCGGGCAACGGTCCGACGACCCGGTCCGCGGCTTCCATGACCAACGCGTCGACGACCGACCGCGGAGCCGGATCGAGGCCGCCGAGACCGGACCGCGGATACTTGAACCGATGGATCCAGCTCGCGACGTCGCCCGAAAAGCTGGCCGCGGCCAGACAGGCCGTGAGTGGCGAGCGCAAGAAATCGCAATGTGCGCAGAGTTCGGCACCTGCGTCTTCGGCTGGTGGCACTGGGACTGCCTGACACAGCGCGCATGTCTGCACGGCCAAGCGAGGGAGTCTGCGATCGCAGGGCTCGCACAGCGCGTGGCTCGCGTGGACCGGCGCCATACAGCCCGCACACGCCGGCGGCAATGCCAGGTCGAGTGCGCCCGCCCAAAGCCCAGTCAGCCACTGTCGTGAGCCCTGCATCCGCCAACGTACCGACACGCCCATCTCCGTCGGGACCGACTGGATTCGTACTTCTTCGGCTCTTCGGATCGACCGTTCAGTCGCGAACGATCAGACTGCGACCGGTCATCTCTTCGGCCAACGGGAGGCCCATCAATTGGAGGACTGTCGGCGCGAGATCGGCGAGTCCCCCGTCGCGCAGGCTGGCGCCCGCGGTGTCGCGTGCGATCCAATACAGTGGAACCGGATTCGTGGTGTGAGCAGTGTGGGGGCCACCGGATTCCGGGTCGACCATCAATTCGCAGTTCCCGTGATCGGCGGTGATCAACATTGCGCCACCGCTCTCCAGGACTTTTCGCGCGATTCGCTCGAGCCCCTGGTCGACGGTCTCGACGGCTTTGACGGCGGCGTCGAGCACGCCCGTGTGTCCCACCATGTCCGGGTTCGCGTAGTTGAGCAACACGAACCCGTAGTCCTCGTCGGTCAACCGACGCAGCACCTCATCGGTCACTGCAAACGCGCTCATCTCGGGCTTGTGGTCGTAGGTCGCGACATCGCGTGGTGATGCGATCAACGCGCGATCTTCGCCCGGGAACGGTGTCTCTAGACCCCCGTTGAAGAAAAAGGTCACGTGCGCGTATTTCTCGGTTTCTGCGATGCGGAGTTGCTGCAACCCGGCACGCGACACGATCTCGCCGAGGCTGTTGGCCGGGATCAGCGTGGGGAACGCCACAGGCAGATCGAACTGCTCGTCATAGCTCGTAAAGCAGACGAAACGCGACAACTGCGCGACGCGCTTGCGTTCGAGTTTCCCCTCGAATCGTTGCGGCAGAGAGCTGGTGAGCGCCCCGGTGAGTTGGCGTGCACGGTCTGCCCGGAAATTGAAGAAGATGATCGCGTCACCATCGGCGACGGGTGTGGGCTCGCCGATCACTGTCGGGCGGACGAACTCGTCGTTCTCGTCACGGAAGTAGCCGTTTTCGACCGCTTCGGTCGCAGTCGAAGCGGTCAGTCCCTCGCCGCAGACGATCGCGTGATAGGCCTCCGACACGCGATCCCAACGGTTGTCGCGGTCCATCGCGTAGTAGCGACCGGAAACGGTGGCGATACATCCATCGACGGCGGCCACCTGCGATTGCAATGTGTTGATGAAGCCGAGCGCGGAACGCGGAGGTGTGTCGCGCCCATCGAGAAACGCATGGACGGCGGGACGCACGCCGCGCTGGCCGAGATAGTCGAGAAGCATGGCGAGCTGGTCCATGTGGCTATGGACACCGCCGTCGGAAACCAGGCCCATCAAGTGCAGCGTACCGCTGCTCGCTGTTACTGCGGACAACGCGTCTTGAATCGCCGGGTTCGTCGCAAGCTCGCCGTCTTCGATGGCTCGGGAGATCCGCGTGATGTTCTGGAAGATCACGCGTCCGGCGCCGATCGTCATGTGGCCGACTTCGGAGTTCCCCATTTGACCGGCTGGCAGGCCGACCGCTTCCCCGGACGTCTCCACGACCGAGCTGGGATACTTTTCTCGCGCTCCGGCCAGGAACGGCGCATGAGCGAGGGCCGTTGCGTCGGCTGCGCCCCCGTCGCCGATTCCGAATCCGTCGAGGACGACCAGTACGACCGGGCTGTTCACTGCAGGCCGCTATGCGGTGTTGGAACCGGCGCCTGGACCAATTCGATTCTCGGTGCATCGCTCCACAAGCGCTCGAGGTCGTACTTGATGCGGGTCTCACTCTGGAACACGTGCACGATGGTGTCGCTGTAGTCGATCAGGATCCAGCGCGCATCGTCGTAGCCTTCGACTCCGAGCGGAGCTTCGCCGAGCTCCGACAGTGCGGCTTGGATCGCGTCGGCGATCGATCGGACGTGGCGATCGGATGTGCCACTCGCGACCACGAACGTGTCGGTAAACGACGAGACTTCGCCGACGTCGAGCGCGACGATGTCTAGCGCTTTGAGATCTTCGGCAGCATCTGTGATGGCTGACACCATCGAGACTCGATCGATGCTCATCGCAAACTCTCCTCTATCGATTGCTCGGCCACAGGCGGCTCGCCAATACGGTACGCGTGGAGCCCGTTTCTCATTGCGAGTCTTGGCCCGCGTACAGCCGGGATTTTTCCACCGCTTCGGCGACCGTCGGGGGCACCAGGTAGCGTATCGAAAGTCCTTCGCGTATCCGACGGCGGATTTCCGACGACGAGATGTCCAGTGATGTGATGTCCACCAAGCGAATCCAGGTCTGCGTATTGCGATTGATGGCGCTTTGGCCATCGCGGCTCGAATCCATGTCTGCCTTGATGCAGCGCGGCAGCCAGTCGGCCAGCGAAACGGCCGCGACCGGTGGCCTCGTGATGACGGCAAAATTCGCAAGCGAGAAGACTTCCCGTGGTTCGCGCCATGTATCGATCAGCGTGAAGGCATCCTGCCCGATCGTGAAGACCGGCAGGTCGGGTGCAATTCGGCGGCCGATATCGGTCAGCGTCTCGACGGTAAACGACGGCCCGCCCCGATCGATCTCGATCGAATCCACCTCGAATCTGGGATTGTCTCGAATCGCGATTCGAATCCACTCGAGTCGAGCCGCAGCGGGTGCGATCGGGTCGCTGGCGCGGTGGGTCTTGTGCGGCGGCGAAGCCGAGGGGACGAAGATCATGCGCTCGAGTTCGAGTGCCTCGATGACTTCTTCTGCGGCGCGAAGATGACCCAGGTGGATCGGGTTGAACGTGCCGCCGAGTATTCCGGTCCGGGGGGGCGGGTTCGTCATTCGCGTAGCTGGCCGTCTCCGCGGAGAATGAACTTGAGCGTCGTCAGCCCCTCCAGGCCCATCGGGCCGTAGTGGTGAATCTTCGACGTCGAGATTCCGATTTCCGCTCCCAGTCCGAGTCGGAATCCGTCCGCGAACGCAGTCGAGCAATTCACTCCGACCGTCGACGAACCGACTCGGCGCAAGAACTCCTGTGAGTTCTTGTAGTCCTGCGTGACGATGACCTCGGTGTGATCCGATCCATAGCGACGGATGTGATCGATCGCTTCGTCCATGTCGTCGACGACGCGCACAGCGAGCACGGGTGCGAGGTATTCTTCCGCCCAGTCCGATTCTACGGCCGGTATCGCTTCGCTGACGACTTCGCAGGTGCGCTCGCAGCCGCGGATCTCGACGCCTCGTTCGAACAGCGCCTTGGCGATCCGCGGGAGCGCGACCGCACAGGCGTCTCGGTGGACCAGCATGGTTTCCAGGCCATTGCAGACGGCCATCTGGGAGACTTTCGAATCGACAGCGATCGCAGTCGCCATCTCCGGGTCGGCACTCGCGTCGATGAACAAATGACACACACCCGCGTCATGCTTGATGACTGGGATCCGCGACTCTTCGGTGACCTTGCGGATCAGCCCGGGACCTCCGCGCGGAATGATCAGGTCGACGAACGCATCCTGTGTCAGCAGCACGTCGATCGCAGCGCGATCGGTCAGCGGGATGATGGCAATCGCGTCTTCGGGGACTCCGGTTTCGCGGGCGGCCGCCCGCAATTCGTCAGCCAATGCGAGGTTGGCCTCGATCGCCTCCGAACCACCGCGCAAGATGACCGAGTTGCCGGCCTTCACGCAGAGTGCCGCCGCATCGACGGTCACATTGGGTCGCGATTCATAGATGATCCCGATGACGCCGAGCGGGATTCGCATCCGCCCGACCTGGAGTCCGTTGGGCCGCACGATCGTCGATTCGACGCGCCCGATCGGATCGGGCAGCGCAGCGACATCGCGCAATCCAGCGATCATGTCGCGCCATTTCGCTTCGGAGATCTCCAGCCGCGCGAGCAGCGGGCCCGAGACTCCGTTTTTTTCGGCGAGCGCGAGATCGCGGGCATTCGCGGCGAGTATTCCGGCCTTTGCCGCTTCCAGCCGCTCGGCCGAGCGCAACAGCCAGTCATTCTTGACGCGGGTAGAAAGCTCGCTCATTCGTTGTGACGCGTTGCACGCGCGGCGGGCGAGATCGACTACGAGTTGTTCGAGTTCTCGAGGGGAGGGATTCATGGCTTGCCTGTCCGGCCGTCTGGGGTGCTGCTTCTCTTTTTCGCGGTGCTCACCGGGGAACGATTTGGAGCGCTATCGCCATCGCCCGTCAGCACGAGGTCGTCACGATGAATGACCTCCGATCCGTTCGAGTATCCTAGCAGCTGAGAGATTTCGCGTGTCGGTTTACCCGCGATGCGTTCGATGGCTTCTGACGTGTAGGCCACGAGGCCGCGGGCAAACTCGCGGCCGTTTTCGTCGAGGCAGGCCACGGGGTCGCCGATCCCGAACTTGCCGTGGACTCGTCGGATGCCGGCCGGAAGCAGGCTCTTGCCGGATTTCACCAAGGCGGAGGCGGCGCCGGCATCGAGCCAGAGTTCACCGAAGGTTCGCGTCGTATAGGCCAGCCAATGCTTGCGGCTGGCCATTCGGTTGCCGGTCTGGAACAGCGTCCCGATCGATTCGCCCGCGGCGACTCTCAACAGCACATTTGGCGTTCGACCGTTGCACACGACGGTCGCTGCACCACATCGAGCAGCCGCCTGCGCGGCCTCGAGCTTGGTGATCATTCCGCCGCGGCCGAACGCGTTGCTCGACCCGCCGGCCGCGCGCTCGATTTCCGGCGTGATGCGCTCGATCACGTCGAACGGCTTGGTGGTCTCGCCCTGCTCAGGCGGCTCGCTATACAAGCCATCGACGTCGGTGAGGATGATGAGGAGGTCGGCGCCGACGAGATTGACGATTGTGGAAGAGAGATTGTCGTTGTCGCCGAAGCGGATCTCGTCGGTTGCGACCGTGTCGATTTCGTTGACGATCGGCACCACGCCCAGGCGCAGCAGTTCGAGCAGTGTGTGACG
>JAJDAM010000288.1 GCA_029261905.1 Deltaproteobacteria bacterium | reverse complement strand
GATCGTGAAGCACCCCGGGCACTCGTCGCGAACGACGGTATTGAGGGCCTGCAGAAACGACACGGCCTCGATGTTTTCCCTGCCGCCATGCACGTTCGGCAGCCACTCGCCGTCTTTTCGGCTGTAGTCGCGATAGAGCATCGAAGCCACCGCATCGACGCGCAGTCCGTCGAAGTGATATTCCTGGAGCCAGAACAAAGCGCTCGCCAGCAGGAAATTGCGCACCTCGTTTCGGCCGTAGTCGAAGACCAGCGTTCCCCAATCCGGATGCTCGCCGATGCGGGGGTCGTCGTACTCGAAGAGCGTCTCGCCGTCGAAACGGCGAAGCGCGAAATCATCGCGTGGGAAGTGGGCGGGAACCCAATCGAGGATCACTCCGAGTCCTGCCGCGTGGCACCGGTCGACGAGACGACGCAATCCGTCGGGTTCGCCGTGCCGCGCGGTGGGCGCGAAATAGCCGGTCACCTGGTAGCCCCACGAGCCGTCGAATGGGTACTCCATCACCGGCATGAGTTCGATGTGCGTGAACCCGAAGTGAAGCGCGTGTTCGACCAGTGCCTCGGCGAGCGCGTCGTAGTCGAGCGGACCGCCGTCGGGGCGGCGCTGCCAGGAGCCGAGTTGAACTTCATAGATCGAGAGCGGCTCCGCGCGCGGGTCGCAATCGGCCCGTTTGCGTAACCAGCTCGCGTCGCTCCAGTCGTGACGCGATGCGAACACGCGTGACGCGGTATCCGGAGGGTGCTGCATCGCGAATGCAAACGGGTCGGTCTTGAGGCGTAGATGACCCGATGCAGTCTCGATTTCGAATTTGTAGAGGTCGCCGTCCTTCAAGCCCGGAACGAACAGCGAAAAGACACCGGATTGGGCAACGCGCTGCATCGGGTGGCGACGCCCGTCCCAGGCACAGAAGTCGCCGACCACGCTGACACGCCGAGCGCGTGGCGCCCAGACCGCGAAGCGCACGCCAGCCACATCGTTCTCGGTGCAGATGCGAGCCCCTAACACCTCCCACAGATGCCGATGGGTCCCCTCGGCGAACAAGTGTGCGTCGAGTTCTCCGAATTCGTGCTCGGAGACAGCCGGCGGTGCAGCGCGGCGCTCGTTCATCGGACCGATCGCCAGATCAGCAGGCTCAAGCTATGGGGCATCAATCGAAGCGAGGAGGCGCGCATGCGACGCACCGCGCGGCCGCCGGTGCACAGCGCGTGCTCCCAATGCCCAGCCGCGGACATCGCGGGCAGCACGAAGCGCACGGCCTGGTCGCGCGGGTTGAAGGCCACCAGCAGGGTGTCGCCCACCATCGCGCGTCCATTTTCGTCGAGTTCAGTGCTCGCTTCGCCGGAGACGAGCATGCCCAGCGCCCGCACGCCTCCGTCTCGCCAGTCCTTCTCCGTCATTTCCCCACCGCCGCGCCGCAACCATACGACGTCCCTGCGGGAGCCGAATTCGGGGCGCGCACCGTCGAAGAAGTGCCGGCGTCGCAGCACCGGCTGCTCGGCTCGCAGCGTCAGGACGCGCCGTGTCAAGTCGAGGATTGCACGTCCGCGCGCATCGAGCTGCCAGTCGATCCAGGTCGTCGGATCGTCGAGACAATACGCGTTGTTGTTTCCGCCCTGGCTTCTGCCGAACTCGTCGCCATGCGAAAGCATCGGGACACCCTGGGCAAACGCCAGCGTCGCAATCATGCTTCCGGCGATCTGGTCCCGGAGTCGGCAGACCGATTCGGATTCGGTCGGTCCCTCTGCTCCCCAGTTGGCGCTCCAGTTGGCATCGCTCCCGTCGGCGCCGTTTTCTCCGTTGGCTTCGTTGTGCTTGTGCTGATAGCTGACGAGGTCGGCGAGCGTGAAACCGTCGTGAGCCGTGATGTAGTTGAGGCTCGCGCAGGGACCCCGGTCTCCGGCGCCGAACAGGTCTGCACTCCCCGAGAGCCGCGACGCAAACTCGCCCACCTGGCCGGTGTCGCCGCGCCAGAAACGCCGCACGCTGTCACGGAAGCGGTCGTTCCACTCGACGAAGCCGTCGGGAAACTGCCCGAGACGGTAACCATCGGCCGACGCGTCCCAGGGCTCGACGATCAGTTTGGCACGCGACAGCAGCGGGTCCTGCTTCATCGTCTCGAAGAAGCGGTTCAGCTGGTCGATGTGACGGCCGCGACGGGCCAGCGCCGTTGCCAGATCGAAGCGAAAGCCGTCGACGTGCATCTCTCCGACCCAGTATCGGAGGCTGTCCATCAGCATCTGGAATCCACGCGAGCCCTGGACGTCGACGGTGTTGCCGCAACCGGTGCTATCGAGATACCGCGACGGATCGCCGGGGTCGAGGTGGTAGTACGTCGAGTTGTCGATGCCTCGCAGGTGAAGGGTCGGCCCCAGCTGGTTGCCCTCTGCGGTGTGGTTGTAGACCACGTCGAGGATGACCTCGATTCCCGCTCGATGGAGTGTCTTCACCATCGTCTTGAATTCGAGTACCTGCTGGCCGCGGTCACCGGTCGCGTAGCGGCTGTCTGGAGCGAAGAATCCGAGCGTGTTGTAGCCCCAATAATTCCGCATCCCCCGGTCGACCAGAGCGCGCTCGGACACGTGGTGATGGACTGGCAACAACTCGACGGCGGTGACCCCGAGCGACTTGAGGTGGTCGATGATGGGTTCGCTGGCCAGCCCCAGGTAGGTGCCGCGGAGGTCTGCCGGAACTTCCCGGTGGAGCTTCGACATGCCCTTCACGTGACACTCGTAGACGACCGTCTGGCTCCACGGTGTTCGCGGCGCCGCGTCGCCGTCCCATGGAAACGAGTCGTCTACGACGACTCCGCGGGGCACATAGGCTGCGCTGTCGGTGGGGGTCTCCCCATCGAGCGCGTCGTTCCACACGAGTTCGCCACACAGCGCCCGCGCGTAGGGATCTTGGAGCAATTTCTTCGGGTTGAACCGGTGCCCCTCTTCGGGGGCCCAGTGGCCGGCGACGCGGTAACCATAAAGTGTACCGGGGCGCACGTCGGGCAGGTATGCGTGCCAGACCCAGCCGGTTCGTTCGCGCAATCTCACCCTGTGGGCGGCAGCCGCGTCACCGGGTGCATCGAACAGGCACAGGTCGACTCGCGTCGCGTGCCGGCTGAACAGCGCGAAGTTGGTTCCCCGTCCGTCCCAGCGACTTCCCAGGCGATCCGGACTCCCCGGCCAGACCCTCACCACTCAGCCAGGCACCGATACCGGACGGTCGAGCCGATAGGCCTCGAACAGGTACTCGAGAACCATGCGGTGGGTGTTGAAGTACGATGAGTTCAGCGCGATCGTCTGGCGCCGGATATCGGCGAAGCGCGCTGGATCCTGATAGAAGCACGGAGCCACGACCGTTTCGAGTTTCGAGTAGAGCGCATCGGCATGCAACTGGTCGCGTGCATCTGCGCTGAGCGAATCAGCGTCTCCGTCCGCGCCGATCGCCCAGCCTGTGACTCCTTCTTCGCAACCCTCGACCCACCAGCCGTCCAGCGTGCTCAAGCTCGGCACACCATTGATGGATGCCTTCATGCCGCTCGTACCCGAGGCCTCTAGCGGAGGGATCGGAGTATTGAGCCAGATGTCACATCCGGCGGCGAGTCGAGCACAGACGTCCATGTCGTAACCCGGGAGGAAGACGATGCGCAGGCCGGGGCCGCATTGATCCGCGAGCGAGTGGATTTCGCGGATGATTCTGCGCCCGTCTGCGTCTTCGGGATGCGCCTTGCCACCGTAAATGAGTTGGAGAGGCCCGACCGTTCGTGCGATGTGCTCGAGCCGGTCGCGATCCCGTAGTACCAGCAGCGCGCGCTTGTAGGCGGTGGCGCGGCGCCCGTATCCGAGTGTGAGCGCATCCGGGTCGAGTTCGATGCCGAGCCGCTCAGTCACCTCGTCGAGCAACAGGCGTTTGGCATCGGCATGGGCTGCTGAGATTTCCGCTGAATCGATCGCGGTGACTCGGCGAAGCGAAAAAGGGTCGCTACGCCAGCGAGGAACATGCCGGTCGAACAACTGTTGAAAGGACGGTGCTGTCCAGGTGGCCACATGCACACCGTTGGTGATCGAATGGATCGAATAGCCGGGGAACATGTCGCGCGACACTTCTCCGTGACGCATCGC
>JAJDAM010000287.1 GCA_029261905.1 Deltaproteobacteria bacterium | reverse complement strand
GGCGACACACGACCCACCAACGCCCCGTCGGTCACGTGGAGGTAGCGCATCGTCGTGGTCACACTCTTGTGCCCGAGCATCCGCTGCAGACTTGGTAGGTCGCAGCCCGACTCCAGCAAGTGTGTGGCGAACGCGTGGCGCTTATGCCGACCTCGGCATAACCGGCATAATGCCGACTTCCGGATTATGCCGACATCGTTCGGCGAAGCGGTGCGGGAGGTGGCCGTGCCGTATTTGAAGTCGGCATAATCAGAGGCTCTCCAAGAAGGTAAGTAGCTCGTCGCTGGGGCGGTAGCGGCCAGGTTTGACCTCACGAGGCGTAGTTCGGGACATAGCTTTCTCCTTCATGCGGAGGTCGGCATGGAGGTAGATCTGGGTGGTCTCGACGGACTCGTGACCGAGCCAGAGAGCGATCACCGAGCGGTCGACGCCGTGACGCAGGAGGTCCATTGCGGTGCTGTGACGAAGGGTATGCGGCGTCACTTTTTTGTGGCGGAGCGACGGACAGCGTTGCAGCGCGGTGGCCGCGTGTTTAGCCACGAGCCTTTCGACTGCATCGCGGCTGAGGCGCCCACCACGCATACTTGGAAAGACGGGTTCGTCGGGCTTGGCGTGGTGTTCGTGGAGCCACGCCTTGAGTGCGCTGACGGCGTCCTTTCGTAAAGGAGTGCTGCGCTGCTTGCGGCCCTTGCCCTGACAGCGCACATGGGCGCCAGTGCTGAGAGCCACATCCTCGCAGCGAAGACCGATCAGCTCGGATACTCGCAAACCCGTTTGGACGGTAACGAGCAGAAGCGTCCTGTCGCGCCGGCCAGCCCAGGTCGAGAGATCAGGACTGGCCAGGAGAGCATCGATCTCAGCCTCGTCGAGGAAGTCGATGGGCTTGTGCTCGTACCGCTTGCTTGGGATCGCCAGAATTCGCTGGCAGTGAAGCACGTGGGCCGGCTCGTTCAGTGCCACGTATCGGAAGAAGGAGCGGATGGCCGCCAAGCGGAGGTTACGGCTGCGCACGCTGTTACCGCGCTCGGTCTCCAAGTCCGCGAGGAATCGGCCGATGAACGGCGCGTCGATGTCTGCGAGCATCAATGCACAGGGGGCCTTGCCGAGTGTTCGTATCGCGAAGCTCAGCAACAGGCGAAAACAGTCGCGGTAGCTGGCGATGGTGTGAGCGCTGGCGCGGCGTTGATTGAGCAGACGCTCGGTGAAGAAGGACTGGAGAAGAGCCGGCAGCGGGGTGGCAATCATGGTTCCCCCTCTTGGTTCTTGTCGACCAAGCGCTCGGTGGCCAATCGGAGGAGCTCGGGCACGGCCTCGATGTACCAGTAGGTGTCATTGACGTGAACGTGGCCGAGATAGGTGGACAGCTTCGGCATCTCACGCTCCACGTCGAGCCCCGCGCGGTACCACTCGATCAAGGTTCGCGCGGCGAATCGGTGGCGCATGTCGTGCAGCCGCGGACCATGGCCGTGGCGGCAGCCCTCCACCGGCGCCCTGAGGCCCACGTGGCGCGAGACCTTCGCGAAGTTGTACCGCGTGGCCCAGTCAGTAACCCCGCGGCCGCGCTCGGAGAGAAAGAACGCTCGGGTCGTGGTGACGGGACAGAGCCGATCGCGCGTTTCGGCATACTCGGCGAGGGTGTCGCGGGTGGAGACATGGAGCGGGACCAGGCGGGATTTGCCGAACTTGGTGTGCTCAATGGTGAGGATCCCCTCGGTGAGATCGACGTGCTCGCGCTCCAGGCGCACCACCTCACTGACTCGCATTCCGGTCACGGCGAGCAGTCCGAAGATGGTCGAGAAGGTGAGCCCGCGCAGGCCCTTGGGCGAGGGCAGCTCGCGGGCCGCATCCACCAGACTCGCGATCTCCTCGTCGCTGTATATATACGGGGCTTTACGGCGGTAGGCGTAGGGGAGGAGTCCTTGTGGCGGGACCTCGGTGCGGGCATCCCTGGCGCTGTACCAGGTGGCAAAGTGGCGCACGTTGGCCAAGCGCTGCGCCCAGGTGGCTGGCTCGCCGCCGGCTGGCTGCCTCGCCCAGCGCAGGGCCAACAGCGTCGTGATGTGAGGCGCACCTTGCTCCTCCAAGAAGCCAACAAAGTTGCGCAGACGCCGCTCTGCGGATTCAAGGCCGAAGCCGAGCGCGCGGCGGGTTTTCAGGTAATCATCTAGTGCCTGCTGTAGCTCGCTCATCGTCTCTGCTCCGCCGTCGGCCACGGCTGCGCGAGTCCACGCAGGGACTCGAAGTCCACCTTTGCGTAGATTTCGGTTGTGAGCGGACTACGGTGGCGCAAGACCTCCCCGATCTCGGCCATCGATGCCCCAGAACGGATCAATTCGGTGGCCAGGCTGTGGCGCAGAAGGTGAGCACCTTTCATGGGCGGATTGAGTGCGGCCCGGCGCAGGGCGTAGCGCACGACCGTGGTGACCGTCGTTCTTTCGCTGATCGCACACACCGGTGCCCTGGATCGGAGGAAGACCCGGCGCGTTGAGCACTTCGGTCGATCCTGATGGAGGTAGGCAGCCAGCGCCTCACCCACTTCGGGTGGTAGGGGTAGCCGGTCGCGGGCGAGACCTTTGCCCCGCACGATGAACTCCCCCACCCGCCAATCGATGTCATCGATCTCCAGCCGGGCAACCTCGCAGGCGCGAAGACCGAGACGGCAGAGCAGCAGCAGGATCGCGTAGTCGCGCCGTCCCACGACCGTGCTCCGGTCGCACGCAGCCAGCAGACACTCGATCTGCTCCGGCGGGAGATACTTGGGCACGCCGGACAGTCGCCAATCAGCAACCCTAGGAACGGCGGCGGCGAGGTCTACCTCGATCTCTCCCGAGGCCAGTAAGAAGCGGAAAAACGAACGCAGGGATGTCACCAGAAGCTTGGCTCTTGCTCGGCTCAGGGACTGGGCCCAGCGCAGAACAAAGTCTGTCGCATCGAACTCCCCCAGCTCCCCCAGACACAAAGCTTTATTTCCAAAGCGCTTTTCGAGGAAAGGGCGGACCAGCGAGACGTAGGACTCCGCTGTTATCTGGACGACGCCTCGCTCCACCAGCAGGTATCTCGTGTACCGCCCCAGGATGCGCTCCAACGCCGAGTCCTCGTGCGACGGTTCCGGGGTGGTAATGACTTTCAATTGTCGCAGATGCCCGACGAAACGGCCGATCGTCGAGGCTTCATCCCCACGCCAAGACGGCTCGCTCCGCCGGCGCTCCTCGACGTGGCGGCTGACCACCTCCTCATCGAGATCTGCAACGCCAAGACCGTGGCTCTCCAGCCACAAACCGAGGTCCCGCACTACACAGCACTGGTGGCGAACGGTCTCCCTCGGATACCCGAGACCTCCGGCCATCGCGACAAACGAGTCGAGGTGCGGCCCCAACAGGCCGCTGCGATGGCGACGCAAAACTGCGGGCAACTTGAAGTACTGCTCCAGCATATCTCCTCCTCTCTCTGGCGTCGTTGCCAGGAAGGAGAAGACAGCCCGGATTATGCCGCCTTTGGAAACGACAAGTTCGCTGAACTTGCCCGCAACTGCTGACTCGTGATGAACGATGTCGGCATAATCCGGAAGTCGGCATTATGGCGCTTATGCCGACCTCGGCATAACCGGCACTCGGCGGCGACCCTGCTGCTGCGCGAAGATGTCCATCCGAAGGTCGTGCAGGAGATGCTCGGGCACTCGCGCATCGGCGTCACTCTCGACACGTACAGCCATGCCGTACCGTCGACGCAGCGCGGAGCGGCAGACAAGTTAGATCACCTGTTCGAAGCGATCGAACGCAAAGCCAAAGAGCAGGAAACAGGCGTCGATTCGCCCGCGAACAACCCGCGTCTCCCGATCGCTGACGACGATTGGCTACAGTCTGGCTACAGATTCCCCGAGGAGGCCTTCGTCGACGAAGACGACGAGGACGCTAACCTCGCGGAATTTGAAGGATCGGAAGAGTGGTCGCACGCTGATTCGAACAGCGGACCCCCTGCATGTGAGGCAGGTAGGACGTGCCGAGCTACGTATTTCCGCCATCTCGTCGACGGGAATCGACGCGCAACGCTACTTTCGAATTTTCAATCCGAAAGCCGTTCGCCCGAAGCTCTCGGACGTCGGAGAA
>JAJDAM010000286.1 GCA_029261905.1 Deltaproteobacteria bacterium | reverse complement strand
GACTTCCCGTGGGGGTGTGCCCATCACATGGACGGCGACCGGACGCATGGCGTCGTTCGGTGCAGATTCGATCACCTGGGACCTGCGGGGGCGCCCCATCGCCAGGTCCGTCGGCGGGCAGAATCTGGAATTCGTCTACTTTGGAGGACGGCTGTCGAATGACCCACAGACCGGCGCGCTTCTTCCGCTGGATCTCGGTGTGGTGACTATCGATCTAGATGCCCCAGGAAGAACTTTTCGGCACTTCGACTTCCGGAACAACGTGAGCTTCGTTTCCGATGAATCAGGCGAGATCACCAGTCACTACCAATACTCGCCTTACGGAGTCGATGCCGTCTTCGGGGCCGACGGAGATACCGTTCGCTTCGTTGGCCGCCAACAGTTTGGTGAGCTGATGTGGCTGGGAGCGCGAATCTATGACCCGTTGATCGGTCGTTTCCTTTCGCCCGATCCGGTTTTGAACTTGGTGAATCAGTTCACGTACACGTTGGGGAACCCCGTTCGGTACTGGGATCCCGACGGTAGAGAATCCGAAGCGCAGGCCGCGAAGGCAACGTTGAGGCCCGGACTTGCTGTCATCTCCGCGGGTGCGGCAGTGTTGGCGGTTCTGGGTTGTGGTCTCGCCTGCGGTGGCCTTGCGGCGGCGATTGCTTTCGCGCTCGCGATTGATGCCCTCGCGACGGCCGCGGCTGTCGGCCCCGGTCGTGGCCCGGGCTTCGACATGGGTTCCGGCATCGGTGGCATTGGCGGAAACGTACCGAGCTGCGGGTTGTTGGGAATCGAACCGTTCATGGTCTTGGCCTTCTTGCGCCCCGGTAGGCGGCGCCGAAAGGTCTCTTTGAAAGGGGGGCGAAACAAATGGTGAAGTTCAATAGTCGGCTTCCGGTGTGGTTGCTGCTGGCCGTCATCGGCGCGTGCCTTTTCAACATCTACTATGACTTGGGGTACCTGGGGAGTGGATCCAGCGAGAGAGGAGTCGGAGCAATCATCACAGTCGTGTCGATGACGATTCTCGCAGCGGTATTCGCAAACGGGATTCGCAACAAGCTGAGCAGGCCGGTCGTGGAAGTCGATGACGATGGAATTTCTTACGGGACAGTATTCCAGCTGTCCAGAAAACATGCCGCGCTTGCCGAGGTCGAAGAGGTCATTCCGAGTGACGAAGGAAAGGTCGTGCTGCGCATGAAATCGGGGCGCAACCGCAAGATCTCGCTGTTCGAAGTGGCGCGAGCGGATCGAGCGACGGCTCGGAAAGCGATCCTGGGCGCGGTAGCTCGCGAGTAGGAGCGGTTTCTACGAGAGGGTCCAGGAGAGTCGAGCCCAGCTCTCTCACTCGTACTACGGTCTGATGAGTGGACGTTCGAGAATCCTGAAGACTGGAGACAGCAATGACCGAGATCGACGTAACGGTTGCGAGTGGCCGTGTCACTGGCCGTTGCGACCCGGCATTTCAGAGCGTGGCCGACACGTTCATCGAGAATTTCAATGCGCGCGAAGAAGTGGGCGCGTCTGTCTGCGTGAATGTCGACGGAGAAACCAAAGTCGATTTGTGGGGTGGGCTGCGCGAGGTGAATGGCGCGGCTTGGGAGCAGGACACGATCTCGATCGTGTTCTCCTGCACGAAAGCGGCGACGGCGCTCTGCGCCCACATGCTGATCGATCGCGGTGAGCTGGAACTCGACGCGCGCGTGACCGACTACTGGCCCGAGTTCGGGCAGAACGGCAAGCAGGACGTCACGGTGCGATCGATGCTGAATCACAGCGCCGGCTTGCCGGCGCTGCGTGAGCCGATCAAACCGGGCGGCTACTACGACTGGGATTACATGATCGAACGGCTCTCCGCTGAAGAGCCGTTCTGGCAACCCGGCACGCGCAACGGCTACCACATGATTACATTTGGATGGACGGTGGGCGAGTTGGTTCGCCGGGTTTCGGGTCGCTCGCTCGGCACGTTCTTCCGACAAGAGGTTGCCGAACCGCTGGGTATCGATTTCTGGATCGGTCTTCCTGAAGAACACGAGGTGCGTGTCGCGCCGATGATTCCCTGGCTTCCCGGGCCCGACACTCCGCAGACCGACTTCACGCGGGCGCTGCTGACCGATCCGAAGTCGATCTCGCACTTGTCGCTGCTGAATTCAGGCGGACACATGCCAGACCTGCGCGAGGCGCACGCAGCCGAGATCGGTGGAGGCGGCGGCATCGCCAACGCTCGGGCGCTCGCAGGGATGTTCACCCCGCTTGCACGCGGGGGTGAACACAATGGAGTGCGGCTGCTTTCGGCGGACCACATCACAAAGATGAGCGATCTGTCTGTTGCGACCGGCGTCGATGCGACGCTGCTGATTCCGACGCGCTTCGCTCTGGGGTTCATGCGTTCGATGGACAATCGTTATCGCGAGCACGGATACATGGAATCCGTCGTCCTGGGTCGTTCGGCGTTCGGACACGTGGGCGCGGGCGGGAGCCTGGGCTTCGCCGACCCCGACTGCAAACTGGCATTCGGCTACTCGATGAACCAGATGGGCGCGGGATTGTTGATGAACGATCGCGGCCAGGAACTCGTCGATGCCGCGTACCGATCCTTGGGATATCGCACCAACGCGCCTGGCTCGTGGGTGCGTTGATCGGGTGTGTCACTGACATTCGACGCTGTTTTCGCGAAGATTGGATTCGGCTCCAAGACTCCAGCGGAAGGAGATCCGGCATGTCGAAGATGGTCGTAGAAAAGGGCTACTTCACCAACAAGGCAGAAGTCATGGAAGACATCCGTGATTCGGGCTACTGGCCGACCACCTTCATTTCCAACAAGTCGCCCGAATTGCCGGTTCACTTCCACAACCACGACATCATTGGCTACGTGATGGAAGGCGAGACCTATCTATTGGACGAAGACGAAAAGAAGATCCCGATCGGTCCAGGCGATCGCCTGGTGATCCCGAAAGGCGCGTGGCACGCCGAGGGCGAGGTCGCCGAAAGGGTCGTCTACATCGTCACGCTTCGAGACGCGATACCGCTACTGGAAGGCATCATGCCGCAGGAGCCCAGAGGGCCCTTCCCTTCGTTCGAATAGCGGGGCGGGCATTCTGCAGTTCTCGGGCAGTCGCAAACGTGAGCATTCCGGCTCGATCGAGGTTGCCGAATCGTTCTGAGGATGGGTTCCATACGGCGCCGCTCATCGACACGGCTGAAGATCATGTCGGATGCTGGTCTGGGAATCGCGCTGCCCACGGTTCGCGGGCGGTTTGCGTGGCATTCACCGTATAGGAAATGAAATGATAGAAGCCCGCGACCAGCAGGATCTCCAGGCACTGGGGTTCATCGAATGAAGCGGCCATAGCCTCCCACGTCGCGTCGCAGAGTGTCGAAGTGTCGTGCAGTTCATCTGCGATCCGGATCAGCAGCGACTGGCGTGGGTCGAAGATCGCATCGTCGGCCGTCGACGTATAGGTGGCCGTGACCTGCTGCTCGTTGATCCCGACACGCGGCGGGTAGCTCACTGCGTGGACTCCCCATTCGTATTCGGCGCCACAGCGCGCGCAGGTGCGGAGAATCAACATCTCTCGATCCGCAGCCTCGAGTACGCCGCGTGCGAGGATCAGCCCGCCGAGGTCGTAGAGCGAGCGCGCCATCGGGAAGTGCCGAGCGAATTGCCGAAACAACCGAAGCGGTGGCATTTTCGACCACGAAGGCATGGTCTTCGCGAGATGGGCGGCCGTCTCGTCGGAATAGGGAGGCTCGAGCGGGGTGATTCGTTCGTGCGTTGCGTCTCGAGTCATCGGGCATGTCTCCACAATGGATGGATGTTGGCGGGCGCGTTGCGCGGCATTATGGCCAGTCCCTATGCTATCAAAATAGAAGCATGATGCAATCATTTTGATAGCACTCCAATCCAGCAGGGGGCATGATGATTCCGAAGCCGGGCGTGAGGGTGCGTGGTTCGAAAACCGGTCGCCCGATCATGGCGATCCTCGACCTGCTCGGGCGACGCTGGGCGCTACGCGTTGGATGGGAGCTACGCGACGGTCCGCTCCCGTTCAGAGAACTGCAACGGCGCTGTGATATGGCGTCTCCCAACATCCTGACGACTCGGCTGCGCGAATGCATCGAAGTCGGGATCTTTGAAAAACTCGAGTCCGGCGAATATGGATTGACCCGCCGTGGCGTCGCACTTCTCGAGTTACTGAGCCCACTCGACGATTGGTCGAAGGCCTGGGCACGCGAGACGAAACGCTAGGGCCGTTGGTGTTTCCCCCTCGACGTTCGACTGGAAATCGAGTCGTCCGAATCGATTCCCGATTCTGATATCCTGGTTCGACGCGTCCGATAGTTTTCTTGGCAGAACCAGCCAAACCACTGATCCATCAAGACGGGAGCCAATTCATGGAAGTCGAAGGCGGGTGTTACTGCGGAAACGTGCGATACAAGACAGATAGCGCCGCATTGTTCAAGGGCATGTGTTTCTGCCGCGAGTGCCAGTACATCTCTGGCGGCGGCGCGAACTACGTAATGGGTGTTTCGGATGCCAGCTTCGAATACACCAAGGGAAAGCCGAAGGGGTTCACCCGGTCCGATCTCGATAACCCGGTGACGCGTGAATTCTGCCCCGATTGCGGCACGCACATACTGGCGAAGGGGAAAGCGATGCCCGGAGCGTTGATGCTCAAGACGGGAACGCTCGACGACCCGAGCATCTACGAAGCTCCGCAGATGGCGATCTTCACGATGGACCTGCAGTCATTTCATCAGGTACCCGACGGAGTTCCCAGCTTCGAGCGCGGGCCGGGCGGCTGACGCGCACCCGATCGGCTGGCAACCAACGCCATCCACCGCCGCCATCCACCGTACCGTCCGAGGAGTCGCATGCGCTTCGGAGCGATGATCGCCACCAAAATCGACGATTGGCAGATTCTGCCCTTCGCGGAGAGCATCGGTTTCGACAGCGGTTGGGTACCCGACTCGCAAATGATCTGGTCGGATTGTTATGCGGTGCTCGCACTCGCGGCGGTCCACACCTCGACGATGCGGCTTGGAACCGGAGTTGCGGTCGCCGGCACACGTAGTGCGCCGGT